>CANHVD010000155.1 GCA_947463775.1 Planctomycetaceae bacterium
CTGATGATGACGACCGAAGTAGATGCCCGAGCCAAAGCCCAATAAATCCGACTCGGACACATCCAGAGTTTTCGCTTCCTCCGGAGAATGCACACTCGCGTGGAGGGCGTCTGCCAGAGTGTCGGCAACTCTTCCAGTATTGTTGTGGTGCACCGATGTGCAAATGATTCTGATCAATTGCTGCTCTACCATAGGGACATCCTTTAGGCGATGAAGACCACAGCAGCAATAGGAATAAGCAGGATCCTGCAAATCTATTCCATCAGCAGCTCATCCACCAGTGTTTCAATGGTTTGGTCCCCTGTCGCTCCTTGCCAATTCAGTTCTCCCTGCCACCAGAATCGAATGTATCCATTCTTGTCGATGACGTAGACTGTAGGCCACATCGTGTTGCCCCACGCGTCCCAATTGGAGCTCTTCAGATCGATCAGCACCGGAAACCCAAAACCCTGCTCTTTCGCCGCCTGTTGCACAAGCTTCGAGTCACGTTCTGCGTTGGTTTCAGGAGTCTGAATGCCAATGACCGTGACTCCTTTTTTCGACAGGGTCTCATACCATCGATTGTAATGCTTGAAGTTGGCGACACAGTTGTGGCACTGGAACGCATAGAAATGAACGAGGACGACCTTGCCTCGTTCCGATTCCAGAGATGTGCGTCCAGTCCCCGCCCATTCTTCTGAGTCAATCAACTCTGGAGCCAAAGGATAGATACGTTTTAACTCCGTCAGGCTGAACGGTTCACCAATGAGTTTCCCCAACTCTCGTCGCTTCGAAGAAGTAAGAAGGCTATTAAGCAGGCTCAGTTCCTTCTCGCGGGCTGCTCGAAGTTGCTTCTCCAGATCTGCGTCGCCGCCTCGCTTCTCATTCAACTGTCTCGCAAGCGAGTCTGTTTCAAGGAATGCGGCTTTGATGGTTCGCTGTGCTTTGGCGTCGAGACCAACAGCCTGAACAACGTCAGGGCGGAGTAATGCCCGAGTTCCCTGTGATTGCGTTTCCAGTTCGCGCAATCGTCGGATCTTCGCCGGTGACAGAATTTTACCCAGCGCGTCAAGCAGGCGTTTTTCGAGTTCCCGAGTCGTCTCAGTTTGTTTCGATTCAGGCAGAATTCGCGATGGCCACCAGACGCGATCAATTTCTTGCAGTACCTCCAGTAGCCGGGCATCGCCTTCCAGCCCAAGTTCTTTCTGCACCTCACGCGTGTGAACAAGCTTCAGGAGATTCTGTGGAATCAATGGCTCTGCTTCCACGGCCTGCGAAAGAGCTCGCTTCGAGCCCACGCAGAACAGAGCGGTCACAACCACCAGGAAAACACTCACGACTCGAAATGGTCTCATCGTTCTTCCTCGAAGATCAAATCCGGCCGAAAGTCACGAACGCGACACGGGGTACCAAAGCGTCGACCTCGCGGCCTTCATTTACGTCATCTTATGCAGAGGCGAGAAATTCACGCATCTTCCATCAAACGAACATCCATGATCGAGTCGGTGCTTCATTCTTTCATTTCGACCAACTTCGCTTCGAAGTCCTTAATTGGCAATCGATCCGCGTTGGATTTTCCGACGTAGCGAAATCGTTCCTTGCCATCTCCGTCAAGTATGATCAACGCCGGATAATGAACTGTCTGACCATGAAACTTGTAGCCATCAGGGATCTTGAATTTATCCGCAATGCGTGCATCCACGTCGCGGTAGATTTTTGGCAAGCCATGGAGTCCTTTTTCGTCGAGCCCCTCTGCCCAGGCCTTAACGTCATCTTCTCTGTCGGGTTTGAGAAAGACATGCACAACGTTCGGGCTTTTCTCGGCCAAAGCGGCGTAGTCGTGCGTATACCTGAGACAGACCGGACACTCAGTCTTCAGCAGAAAGTGCAGCACAACGATCTTACCCTTCTGCTGCGACAGTTCAAACGTTGAATCATCAAGGGCAGACTTGACTTTAAAGTTCGATGGATTGTCCGCATTCGCATCACATGCGGAAACGAACAAACTGACCGCAAGCAGAACAACCACGCTAAGTCTCATGAGACGATTCCCGACAGCATAAAGAAACAGACACAAAGCTCTCAACGACAGGCCAAACATCTCGATGTCGAGATACTGATTGGACGTGACAACGGCGAAACATCTTACCTTTCAGATCTTTCGATATTCCGGATTCTTGAGGTTTGGCCATCGCTGTGTGTACTGGGGTTCTTCATCTACCAAAAGTGGGCGATCGTTTTGCGAGTCCGAATTCCGCCCGGGAACCATCAATGATGCGAACAGGGCACTCGTCCCGCTAATGCAACGGGAAAGCAATTGTTGCTAAACAGAACCAATCGAATAGTTGAACTTCATGTTCGACATAAAGCCTATTACGTTTCCCTGTGATGACCGATTGCTCATTGACGAAGCCGTCTTCCGTTGGGAGACACCGAAAAACTAAACTGTCAGAAGCTGGATCCTCAGGTCACGAAAAACCATCTTTCTACGCCGCAGAGTTCGTCACCGCATTGCTTCCGGCGACGGACTGACCGACATCCACCACTGCACTCCACAATCACCATCGGCTCGTCCTCGGCTCTCCATCGGCTTGCATTAGTAGTGGGTTTCTGTCATCGTTGCCACGCATTAGCAGGTCTCCTGTCAGGCAGTGCCTAAAAGTCAACTTAAGCCTGCCGCCGGTCTGCCTTTACCCCGCTTTTTTGGCTACTCCGCGTCAACTTTTCTTATCTCGGTCATGAACGAAAACCACAATAGAAAAGTGGACACACGAGTCGTCGTCGAGACTCCGGAAGGTGTCGATTTTCAATTTGTGATTGCAGGACCCGGAACTCGAGCCTGGGCTTGGCTGATCGATAATCTGCTAAAGCTGGGCATCCTCGCGGGTGTCGGCATTCTGCTGTCGGCGGTCGGTGTCTTCGCCGACTCCAGTGATAACTTCGTCGCCGGGATCATGTCGATCATCGGCTTCGTGATGAACTGGTTTTATGGCAGTCTGTTTGAGTCGTGGATGAATGGCCAGACGCCGGGAAAGAAATCGGCAGGACTCCGCGTCGTGCGGACGAACGGAACTCCGATCGACGTCACCAGTGCGATCGGTCGCAATTTTCTTCGAACCGCCGACATGCTTCCGTTCTGCTACACCGTCGGCCTCATTTCCATGTTGATGACTCGCCGCATGCAGCGTCTGGGTGATTTAGTCTTCGACACGATGGTGATAGATGAACGGCGAGAATGGATCAGTCGCACCGGAGGACTCACCGCAAACATCGAACCGTTGCTGCGTTCGGAGTGCCCTCGTCGATTCAGTGTTCCTGAAAGAACTTTGGCGGTTATCGAACGCCTGTTTGAATCAGACCGCATCATTTCTGACGCACGCCGTGAAGAGATCGCAAGACCACTCAGTGAAGCCCTTCGGGGGCGACTGGGCTATCAGGATCCCGCACCCGATCCTCGAAATCCTCATACATATTTTCGCACGCAGGGATTTCGACACACACAATTTATCCTGAGAGTGCTCAAGACATTTGCAGATGACCCCAGCGGAAGCAAAGGAAACTCAAAGAATCCGCAAGCATCGGCGAATCGAACCGCAATGAAAAAGGGACGGTCTGAAGGCGATTCTTCTTACGAAGAGGATCGGCAGTTGGCTGGTTTATCGTCAGGAGAACCTGGCAGTGAATCGTGAGCGTTTTATTCGAGATCGACGCAACGACTGGCGTGAGTTTGAAACGCTGGTTTCGCGTATGAAGAATTCTCGCCAGTCGAAGTGGGGAAATCGTGATGTTGCGACGCTTTCCAGACTTTATCGATCCATCTGCTATGACCTGTCACTGGTGCAATCGCGCGAGTGGGGTGCGAGACTGGAACAGTACCTCAACGACCTTGTCGCACAGGGACACAATTGTCTTTATCGATCTCCTCCGCAGTCCGTACGAGCCGTCTGGGACTTTTTTGCCGTGGGTTTCCCACGCCTGCTGCGCCGCCGATACAAACCTTTCTTACTGGCCCTGGCGTTGTTTCTGGTCCCGCTGATTGCCTCAGTCTGGGTGGGCTACACGCGTCCGGATCTGGCAGAACTGATTGCGGGCCGCGAAACCATTGAGCAAGCTTTGAAGAGCTACGAAAACGAACTGTACGTTGAAGGTGACTCGCGTTACTCCAGCGAACGAACGCGTATGTTCGGCCATTACATTAACAATAATACGAGTATCGCCTTTCAGGCTTTTGCAATGGGTGTTCTGGTCGGCATTGGGACCTGTTATGTCCTGATCTCGAACGGCATCATTATCGGAATCCTGAAGGGAGCGATCCTCGCTAAGGGTAATCCAACGGCGGATAACTTCTTCAGCTTTATCATCTCCCATGGCTCGTTCGAACTGACAGCCATCGTCATTGCGGGTGCTGGTGGATTGGTTCTGGCTCAGGGAATTCTGATGCCTGGCCAAAGAACCCGAAGTGATTCTCTGAAATTTCATGGCGTTGAAGCTCTGCAGTTAGCACTGGGCGCGGGCGGAATGCTGTTCGTCGCTGCGATGCTGGAAGGATATTTTTCGCCGTTGCCAATCGCATCGTCGATCAAATACGTCGTGGGTTCGATGCTCTGGCTGCTGGTCGCGGTTTACCTGACCATGTCCGGGCGGGAGAGAATCACCCATGAAAGTTGAAGAATGCATCGTCTCAGTCGAACGACGAACATTCGGCGGATGCATGGACCTCGCCTTCGTCTTTTCACGCGAGTTCGCCGGGCCGATCACACGTCTGTGGCTCCTCTGCGCGGTCCCGTCCTGTGCGTTGGTCTGGCTGACGGTCTCCCAGACGACCGATATGCTGATTCCATCACTGATGATCTTTATGTTCTTCAGTGCCATCTTTAACGCATTGCTTGTCGCGTGTATGGGGCCTCAGGTTTTCGGGGTGCCGATTTCCGTGCGTGCTGCCGTCAAAGCATGGCGACATCGATTCTGGAGCTGGTTACTGCTGTCATTCATAACTCGCTTCTTTCAATTCATCTCCGGGTTCTGTCTGATTGTGCCGTCCGTTTTCGTCACGGCCTACGCGGGCCATATGCCGGAAGTCTTGTTTCTGGAGCAGTCAAAACTTAACGGCGTAACGGCAAGACTAAGCTGGCTTTCAGGCGGAGGCGGCTACGGACGCAGCCTCGGCCGAGTCCTGGGCCTGCTGTTCTATTGGTCCTTCCTGTCATTCGGGCTGTTTGTTCTGATTGATGTCGCGGCCACGATGGTTTTCAATCGTCCAATCTTTTTTGCCATCATGTTTGAGGCCAGTCGAGATGGTCGCGATGTGTTCCTGGGGCTGACCCATGATGATCCCGCCTTCCTGACAACAATTCAGCTGGCCCTTTGGCTGCCGTACCCGGTGATTCGTCTGGCGTGGTTCTTCTGCTATTTGGACCAGCGTATTAGAAACGAGTGCTGGGATCTGCAGTTACAGTATCGTGCCGAGGCGGCTCGGTTGGAGGAACTGGCATGATCAAGTTCCTGCTCTTTATCCTGCTGATCTTGCCGACGCTCTGGAATAGTGGCATAGCCGATGCTGCGGTTCTCGTTTCGCCGATTCAGGAAGGCAGCCTGCTGACGGACGATGCGATCGATCAGATCGGTGATCAAGTCATGGGAGGAAACGAGTTTCGTTCTGTCCGTCGACGAGTTCTCGAACAACTCCCTGAAATGGATATAGATAAAGGTTTTCTTGGCACCGCATTGGAATGGGCCGGAGAACGATTAGGCGATATTTTCAGCGCCATTGGCGATTTCTTCGAATGGTTGTTCAGCGGATTAAGGTCCCCCGGAGGAACCACTCGTCCGCCACCGGCAAAGAATTCATCGAGCAGTGGCTTTGGATTTCTTGGGATTACGGATCTGCTGACAACACTCGCCATTGTCGCGATCATCGCCATCCTGATTGTCATCATCGCGATGGTGGTCAAATCGATTGATGCGAAGAAACAGAAACGGGAGAGCCTGCTGAGTGATCTCTCAGATGTGCTTTCTGACGTCGTCAGTCCGCCCGGAGAACTGGCGGCTTCGACTTATGAATCACGAGCGATCAACCTTGCTGCAGCCGGTGATCACCGTGCGGCGATTCGCGAGCTGTTATTGGGCAGTATGAGCTGGATCGAGCGGGCCGGGCTGATTCGATATCGAAAAGGCCTTACCAACAGAGACTATCTGCGATCTGTCTGGCGTCGTCATGATAAACGAAACGCATTTTTGACGACGGCAACTCAGTTTGAATATGTGTACTTCGGCCGTCGAAATCCGACTGCCGAGATGTTTGAACAATGTCTTGCGGATTTTCGGGGAGCCTTCCATGAAGAAGAAACGCCGACTGCTGCAGTCTGACACGTTTTGGGGACTCGCCGCTGCGCTGCTGGTGCTGCTGCAGTTCTGGTGGCTTCCCGGAGAAGACGGATCTGCGGCTGACAGCTACAGCACGACCGTGGATGGAAAGCTCGGGCTTTACCGGACGCTGAGTCAGCTGTTTCCCCAGGTCACCCGCGAAGCCGTGAAAGTTGTGCCGGCTCAGTCGGCAACTTTGATTCTGATTGCGCCCGATCGATATCCGAACGAGAAAGAGCAGCAGCAACTTTATGAATTCGTCTACAATGGCGGCAATCTGCTCTTTGCGCCAAACTGGATGTCTTATGAATGGGCGACTCCCGATGAGCCACCGCCGGAGGTCTACCTGCCCAGCCTCGGAATTCATTTGAAGTATCGATCGGACTCCACGATTGCTGCGGCCATCGCAGCGGCAGCGCCCCCTGTACCCGGGGCAACTCCTGCATCCCCCGAAACGACTCCCGAGAACATATCAACGACGGCAGAAGAGGCCTCATCAGCATCGACGGACTCACCGGAGACAGTCGGTTCAACACCCGCGACGGACGGATCAGCGACGTCAAGTCCCGCAGCAGGATCAACTCCTGTCACAACAGCAAACACCGGTGTTACCGCTGACGTTGAAAAAGAGGGGCGTGGTGTCGCGGTGCATGCCTCAAGTAGTTTGGTGAGCGATTATGTCGACTTCCAATCAACCGCCGAGCTACAGCTTCCTTCTCAGCTGACCACAGAAACGCTGCTGACATCGGCAGACGGAACCGTCGAAGCCGCAACGTGGCAAATGGGATCCGGGCGAATGTTAGTCTGCTCCAGTGCGGATCTGTTTTCAAATCGTGCGATGCTGTTTAAAGGATCGCGTCGGCTGGCGGTTCGTATGGTCGAACGTTGTTCGGCCAAAGAAGAAGACGAAGACTCGACGAGCAATTCTGAGCCAGCGATTGTGATCAGCGAATACTTCAATGCCAGCGACTCGTTCCAGAACACCGGCATTCTGTTCAGCCCGACTCTGCGGATCGGTACTCTTCAACTATTGCTGGTTGCGATTCTTGGGATCTGGATGGCATTTCACAGATTCGGGCCGGCCTTGTATGTCACCAACTCCCAGCGTCGATCTCTCACAGAGAGTGCTCAGGCGGTCGGCAATCTGCAATACCGACTAAGTGACGGCGGAACTGTTGTACGCAGCTATCTCGACTATATGACCAGCCGCCTCCGCAGACGCTATGGAAGTCTTCTGCGACTGGATCAGCCGGAGCAAATCGCCAATCGAGCTGGTATGGATGTTGAGGAAGTGAGAGCTCAGCTCCACGAAGCTCATTTGATGGCGGAATCAGGACAACTGCCATCAGCAAAAGCGGCAGCGATGCTGCGATGGCTGGCGAGACTGCAGCAACGGCTGGAAGGAATCCGAGAATCCTGATGACCCCATTGTCCTCGTCGAAGTACGCAGAAAGATTTCAACTCCAACGACATCTCAAACACATTTGAATCCCCAACATTATTCCTAAATCTGAAGTGCAATCTCCATGGAACTAAGTGACGTAAAGAGACTGTTTGACGACGTCGTCGAACAGATCGGCAAAGTAGTGATCGGTCAGGTTGAACTGGTCGAAGGCGTTGTCATCGCATTGTTTGCCGAAGGAAGTGTTCTGATCGAAGGACCACCGGGACTCGGCAAAACTCTGCTGGTCAACGTGATGTCTAAAACGGTGTCGTGCCAATTTCGTCGAGTCCAGTTTACACCGGACCTGATGCCGTCGGATCTTACCGGCCACAGCATTTATGATATGAAACAACAGGCCTTTAGTTTCAATCAGGGGCCTGTGTTCACGAACATTCTGCTGACCGACGAAATCAATCGTTCACCCCCCAAGACTCAGTCCGCTCTGCTGGAAGTTATGCAGGAGCAGCAGGTCAGCGTTGACGGCAAGACGCACGTCTTACAGCGTCCATTTCTGGTGATTGCGACTCAGAATCCAATTGAACACGAAGGAACCTACCCTCTGCCGGAAGCTCAGGTAGACCGATTCATGTTCAAACTGTTAGTCGATTATCCTGCGCCGGCCGATGAAGTCGACATTCTGGGACACTATGCCTCCGGCAAAGATCCTCGGCGATTGAGTGATTTCGACCTCAGACCGGTCCTTGGATCGGAAGACGTGCTGGCGATCCAGAATGTTGTAAAGCAGGTCATTGTTGAACCAAAGATTCTGAAATATATCGTTGATATTCTCGACGCGTCACGCAAATGGGGATCGGTCACCGTTGGCCCAAGCCCTCGTGCGGGTGTGAACATGTTGTTGGCGGCCCGGACGTTGGCGGCCAGTCGAGGTCGGGATTTTGTGACTCCCGATGACGTCAAGGAGTTGGCCCCCTGGATTCTGCGACATCGACTGCGCCTGCGTCCTGAAGCGGAACTGGAAGGCGGAACTCCCGACGAAACCATCCGCGCGATTCTGGAAAGCGTGGAGGCGCCGAAGTCATGATTCCGTCCCGGCGACTCGTTCTGACAGCGGCGATTCTGGCCATGCCTCTACTGCTGGCGGGGCTGAATCGTTCGGCGGCCGATGCAGCGTTGCTCCTGAACCTGGTTCTGGTGGCGGTGGCCTGCGTCGATTTGCTGATCAGCCCCAGCCCCAACGATGTCGCCATCCATCGGGAGATTTCGGAAGTCCTGAGCGTCGGTGCTTCAAACCCGGCGACTCTGACTGTTCGCAATCGCACCGCACTGACTTTGGCGATCACTCTGCACGATGATCCGGGACCACTTTGCGAAGTCGACCGTCTGCCGCAATCGGTCACTGTCGGTCCTGGAAAAGAAGAAACGATTAACTATTCCGTAAAGCCCAGCCGTCGCGGCGCGTCCGAAATGCCAGCGGTGCATCTTCGGTTTCCGACTCGACTGGGGCTGTGGACGCGTCATCAGATTCGCCCTCTTCCCACACCGATTCGCATCTATCCGGATATTCGAGCCGTCTATCGCTATGAATTGATGGCTCGCCAGAATCGTCTGTCCGAAATCGGCGTGCGCATGGTCCGTATGCCGGGGCAGGGCAGAGAATTCGAACGACTGCGAGAGTTCCGTTACGGCGACGAAATCCGCCAGATTGACTGGAAGGCCACCGCCAGACAGCGACAACTCATCAGCCGAGAATTCAACGTCGAACGCAATCAGAACATCGTGATCATGGTTGACTGCGGTCGCTTTATGAGAAACGAAACGGACGGCATCTCCTATCTCGACCGAGCCCTGAATTCCGCCATTATGCTCAGCTACATCGCGCTGGGGCAGGGGGATAATGTTTCACTGCTGGCGTTCTCCAACAAGATCGAACGATTCATCCGTCCGGTGCGAGGCAAGCCGGGGATTCAGTCGATCCTGAGATCCACATACGACATTCAGGCGTCGCAGAACGTCTCCGACTACAGTCTGGCGTTGGAGTATCTGACAACGGTTCAGCGAAAACGTGCCCTGATTGTTCTGATTACCTTCGTGACCGATGAACTGCAGTTGCGCGTGATTGGCGAGAGTCTTAAACTGCGATCACTGCCTTACTTGCCCTTGTGTGTCCTGCTGCAGGACGTAGGCCTTAGACAAATGGCGGATCGTATTCCCGAGTCCGATCTGGATGCCTATCACACGGCCGCAGCGGCACAGGTCTTGACCGGCCAATCACACGAAGCCGCTTCACTTCGCGAAGCCGGAATCATGCTGATTGATACGCCTCCGGATCTGCTGACCGAGCGATTGATCAACGAATACTTGAGCATCAA
>CANHVD010000156.1 GCA_947463775.1 Planctomycetaceae bacterium
ATCCAGCGACTGATCAACTCCCATTCGTACGATCCCGGCGACATGCGTTGCCCACCGCCATGCGGCAGGACGTTAGCAGGCTTCTGCAACAGCAGGCTGTAATCCGGATCGGCCGGGAAAACTCGCCGACCACGATCTTCGTGAACCAGGTATTCGTAATCTTCCTCTGGATAAAACCCCAGCAGCGAAAGCTTGAAACCATTTTGCCCATCGGCCTTGCCGTGGCAGCCGCCGGCATTACACCCCAGTTTCGTGAAGATCGGCACGATCTCGTTTTCAAAGTTGACCGGCAGTTCTTCTGCGCAGCGAGAAGCCGTTATGGCAATCGTTGCCGATTTTCCTGATGACTCTGTAGCTGTAATCGTTGCGGAACCATCGGCCAATGGAATGACGAGACCGTCTTTATCGACTCTCAAGACATTTCCAGCTTCTACGGAATACGTCACGTCGTGAGTGAAATCATGCTTCTGACCGCTGGAGTAAACGCCCGTCACGAGCAACTGCTTACGAGCATTCTGGCCCACCAGAGAAGTCGCGCCGACAGATTCAAATTCAATTCGAACCAGATCACCCTTCGGCCCCAATCCGGGAAACTCGGCCGCGACAAGATCTGAAGTCAGCACAACGCCAAACAATGCACAGGTCAGTAAGCCCGAGATTGCCGTCCGCATCATTTCCTTCTCCTCACGAAATCGCCCAATCGTTGAGACGCCGCATTGTGACTGATCACAAGTCCACAATCAACGCGGAAAGGAAATCAGCAGGGTTCTCGAACCCATTCCGCCAGACGCACTGAGGCTTCTCGTGAACAGCAAGTGACCTTAGAGATTCAGGTTTATGCTTTCCACTCCTTTGCAATTCCGGGGAAAGCCATAGCAGCTCGAAGTACCTGTGGGTTCAGGAACGAGCCTCTTTCTGAGAGATTTCTGACCTACAGTTGAATGTTTCCGGGCTGCAACACGCTCAATCTGCCCCGGATAAAATGTAAATTCGGCGCAATCCGCCTATTCTTCATCTCAACGGAGGGCCGGATTGGCCTCATGATACCGTCCGGAGTATTTCGTTCCGACCGAATTTCTCCGCCTGAATAAATCAACCGCTCTCACCAGCAGTTCCTGAGGTTCTTCTATGCGTCAGATCGTCCGCTGTCTCCTGTTGCTGGCCGCCATCACGCTCTCGACCAACGTTGTTCGTGTTTCCAGCCTGGCGGCTCAGGAGACAACGCCTCCTCAGGATCCTCCTGTAACGACTCCCTCGGAAACAGCTCCGGCCGCAACGGCTCCGGTCGCAACACCGGAAGAATCAAAGCCGATATCGGTCTCAGAAAAGTGGGACAGGCTGATCTACGTTCCGTTCAAAGAACTGCAAAAGGTCTTCGACAATCAGGAAGCTTCCGTTGTTCTGCCTTATGCCGAGTATCTTGATTTGATGAAGCGAGCAATCAACGCAATTCCGGTCACGACCGGCAATCAGGACGCGGTGATCACATCGTCTCAGTGGAATGCGGTTGTCGAGAAAGACCTGGCTCGCATCAGTGTTGAGCTGAAAATCAATGTGCTGAAGGCGGAAGGCTGGGCGACTCTCCCTGTCAACTTCGGCACGGCGGCGATCGGGAAAGTGGAACCGAATGATGGAACCGTTCTTCTGAAAGGAACGGGACAAGGCACTTATGAACTGCTGTTGAAAGGTGCCGGGCAGAAGTCTGTTAAACTGGAATTGCTGGCCACCGTTTTGACATCTCCTGAAGATCGTTCGTTTGCCATCCAGTGCCCACCAACAGGCATCAGCGAACTGGTCGTTACGATTCCTGAACCAGACCAAACTATCAAGATTACGCCGCTTCAGGTCTTACTTCCGACGGACGGCTTAGCCGTTGAAGGCAAGACGGTGGCCAAAGCCAGTCTCGGTGCAGTGAATCAGTTTGAAGTTCACTGGAATCCTCGCGCGGGCTCGAAGCCGGTGATGGACCTGCTTAGCAGCGTGACAAACGAAACCAGCGTGCGAATTGAACAAGGCTTGTTGCAGTCACGTACGCTCCTGAATTACGAGATCCTTCGCGGTGAACTGCGAGATGTCTCGATCCTTGTTCCAAAGGACGCGCGAATCATCGACGTGGTATCTGCCGCTGGCCGCATTCGTTCGTGGAATGCTGAACCTGTCGGTGAAAGTCATCAGTTGATTAAGGCCGAGCTGCTGGTTCCCGCGACTGAGGGTTTCCAGATTGAGTTGCAGACAGAACGTGCGATCGAAGGCGATACGCTGCAACTGATCGGCAAGACAGCTGATGGCAAACTCCAGGGTATTCACGCCGATGCCGTCGTTCGCGAAGCCGGTCGACTGACGATCGTGACCGATCCGTCTTTGACAACCGTCATCAAGACTCAAACCGGCGTCAAACAAATCGATGCTGGCGGTGCGACGGCGAAGGGTGAAGCCCCCATCGCGGCCAATACATGGGAATTCAGTGGCTCGGCGGGAGTTCTCGCCGTCCAGATCAAGCCGGTCGAACCTCGGCTGCTGGTGGCTCATAACATGCAGTACGTGTTCCGCGACGATGAGCTTCGTCTGCGATCGATTCTGAAGTATGAAGTCGAGCGTGCAGGCGTGTTCCAGTTGTCGCTGAAAGTTCCAGAATCTCTGACGATCGACAACGTGTCCGCAGACGGGATGAGTGAGTTCAATGTCGACAAGGGCAGCGGCCTCATCACTCTGTCGTTGACTCAGAAACGCATGGGCACAATCGAAGTCACGATTCAGGCCCATCAGGCGTTTGATGCTTCGGTCGAGAATGCAGAGATGGAACTTCCAACGATAGCTCCCGAAGGTGTGGAACGGGAAACCGGCGTTGTCACTGTTTACGCTCCGGAGTTTCTGGATGTGATCACGGTCGATGAGAAACTCGCGGGGCTCTTTCCTTCTCGCGATGCCGCTGTGGAGGCATTGCCACGCCTGCGACATATCGCATCGTGGAACTTTACTCGCCGACCAATCGCGTTATTCGTGCGAACGTCACCGCGACCTGCCCAGATCGCGGCGTCCGTCGGAACCACGGTTCATGTCGAGCCGGAGATCGTCAAGCAAAATGCAATCATCACCTTTGACATTCAGAATGCCGGAATTGATACCTTGCGAGTGGCTGTGCCGGAAGCCGTTGCCAACGATGTGCGGTTCCGGATGGTCTCGCCGGGACACTCAATCCAACAGCGTGACAAAGCGGCTCAGGCGGAAAACGGCTGGATCACCTGGACTCTGGTGTTGCAGGATGAAGCCACTGGCAGCGTGCAGTTGAGCGTTGATTGGGACGTCAAGCTGACTCAGCCAGAAGCCGCTCCGGCCTCAGCAGCAGGCTCTGATGATGCAAACACGGCCGCTGTGGCTCCTGAACAATCTCTAACGGTTGAACCACCACGAGTTCTCGCGCCGTTCGCTGACGATCAGGCCGATCGACGACGAGTCACCCTGACGCAGACTCGCGGAGAAATTCGCCTGCTGCGTCACGAATCGTTATCGATCACGGCGGAATCTCAGGGTGAGACAACCGAAGCGATCGATGTTCGCGAACTGGAACTGATGGAGCAGGACGGGTATCTGGCTTATCGATATTTTGCTCAGCCCGCTTCGGCCACCATTCGCATTCGACGACATGAAATCCACGAAGTTGCGGCCACTGTTGTTTCACGCATCGCTGTGGAAGTTGTGACCGAGCGGCAAGCTCTGGCTTCCTGGAGAGCACGCCTGCGGATCACGACCAGTGAACGTCAGCGTCTGCGAGTTGACCTGCCTGTTGGATCTGATCTGCAGGCTCCAATGCTGAATGATCAGCGAACAACGATTGAGAAAGCCACCGACGTCAAGGCCGACGAACATTGGGAAGCGTATTACGTCAACATCAGTCGCGAAACGACATCCGATCAGGAGTTCATGCTGACGTTGCAGTACCGTTGCCCAATTGTTGAAGAGGGAGCTCGACCTTATACCGTACAGAGCGGATTCCAGGGCGGCCTGCAGAAGCTTCGCCTGCCGGTTGTCGGCGAAAATGGCGGCTCAACAGTTGTGCAACAGGTTCAGCTGGCGATCTGGGCTCCGGAAGAGATCGCGATTCTGGGCGAGCCGGAACTCTGGAGTCAACAAGGGGCCGTGCCGCCATCAATCAGCAGTCCTCTGCGATCGGGTTCTTCGATCGCAGCCGCAAACGAAGTGCACGAATGGATCGATCCGCAGCATGTGGTTTCCGGAGACTTCCCGACTCAAGGGAGTGTTGCCGTTTATCGAGCCGTCGGTCGACAGGCCGAACTTACGGTGACGTGGTGGAGCCGTCCATTCCTGTTCTGGATGATCAGCGGAACATTGGTTCTGCTGGGACTGATTCTGCGTCGCACGTCATGGGAGAACCGGATCACTCTGGTGTTGCTCGCGATCTTTGCCGTCGCGATGTACTCATTGAAAGGTGATAACGCAACACCTCAATATGTGGCCATGGCCTGGCCGGGGATTCTTGTCGTCGGAGGTATCTGGCTCACAGGTTTGCTGATCGGTCAGAAGAATGGAACAAACGCAAACGGGGTTTCAACGGCTGTTGAACAGTTGGTTACTCCTGTTGTACCGCCGCCCGCTCCGCCTCAAGCCTCGCCAACTCCAACGCAGGCCGCATCGAGCACATCAGTCACACCGATGACCGCGGAAGGACAATCGCTGCCTGTCGGAACGATCCTTCCCGCTCCCGAAGTTCGCAAGATGATGGACGATCTGATGCGAGGTGGCAAATGAGGAATTTTGAATCCAACCGACCATTACGAACACTGATCACCATCGCAGCTTGCCTGCTGATGCTGTCTCTGCGTCCTGTCTCCTTAGCACAGGAAGCTCCCACGCCGCCGGTGGCTGAAATCCAGAAGCCCAACGAGCAGTTCATTCCGGCCGATCAATTGGACACGGTGTTCGAACGAGACCGTCGCGGGGTCATGATGAAACGCGATGAGTTCAAGGCTCTGCTGGAGAAAGCTCGCGCGAATGCAGCGACCAGTGAGATTCCGATCCCGATTATTACCGAGCAGGCTAATCTGTTCGTGACGCCGGGCGAGCATCAGGCGACGATTCGCATGGAACTAAAGGTGCGACAGTATGCAGCAGGTTGGCAGTTGCTGAAACTGCGAGCCGGGAACCTGCAGGTTGAGAAAGCAGAAATCAACGGACAGGCGGCTTTGGTTTCTCGAGATCCCGCGGAACCATCCGCACTGTTGATCGCACATGACACAGTCGGCGACTTTACAATTCAGATCAGCATGTCGACGCCCCTCGCGAAATCCGGCAGTGATCAATCGGCGGCCTTTGAACTTCCAGTCGTACCCGCTGTGCAACTGAACATAGAATGTCCCGCTGGCCGCCATCTTCTCGTGAACGATCTGAAACTTGAGCGTCCGGCTGCGGCCGATGCCGTTGCCAGTTACGTTGTGCCGGTCGGAAATGCTCCCGATGTGCGTTTGCGCTGGGTGGTGCAGCAGAAGGAATCGGAGTCTCAAATTCTGGTTTTTGTTCGCACCGACGGAGCCGTTGCTGTTCAGAAGGAAACCCTGCGCTGGGAAAGTGATTCGCGGATCAGTGTCTTTGGCGGATCGATCAACAAGGTGGTCGCTCAGGTTCCGTCGCGGTTGGAAGTGACCCGAGTGGAATCAGCCGGGCTGGAGGGCTGGACGCTGGAAGATGATCCAGCCAACGCCGGGCAAACACGAGTCACCTTGACCTATCGTCAGCCTTTTACAAACGACCGTGTTGTACGAATTCATGGCGTCTCGGCAGCGACCGCCGCGACATCCACAGACGCGGGAGCATCGCCCGGAAGATTGGCTTTGCAGAGAATTCCGACGCTGCAGTTCGCCGAAGTGACGGCTCATACTGGCCGACTAATCGTAACCCATGAAAACGGATTGCGACTCGTCTCCGAAACCGGCGGCGGCGTGCGTATGATGTCGGCGGCAGATCTGGGAGTTTCCCTGGAAGCTTCCGTCTTTGATTTTTGGTTGCAGCAATTCGAACTGAAAGTGGCGGCTCGTCCTCGCGATCGTGAACTGTTCGCGGAGTCCAATGCGACTCTGCGAATTGATGACACGTCAGCGACGTTTGAAACCACGCTGACGATCGAGACGCTGAATGCTCCACTGTTTGAGCTGTTGATTAATCTGCCAGCGGACTGGCAATTGACGAGCGTGCAGTCATCCTCGGATGCCAACAACGCGGCTGCGCTGAGTCCGTTGGCATGGACGAATGCCAGTCAACCAAATCAGATTCTCGTGAAACCATCTCAGCCAATTGCGCCGGGGCAATTGATGAATCTGGTGATGGCATTGAATCGAACGATCGGTGATCCGGATCAGGAGCAGAAGCTGCCGCTGCCCATCGCAACCGCGGCTGAAGTGACAACGGTTGGAGGATTCTACAAGGTTCAGTTTGCAGACGATCTGATCGTTTCCCCGGCGACGCTGTCTGGTTTGACGCCGGTAACTGGAAGCGGCACGGAACAGGTCTTTCAGAATCTTGGCACCACCGTCTCCGGAGAATTTTCGATTGTACGCAGGCCGGCTCGCCTGGCTGCTCGATCAGTGCTGACCACATGGGCCGACAGTCGACAGCAATCCACCGACGCAGAAATCATCACCGATGTTTTGAACGGCACGATCCGAACATTGATCATTCGCCTTTCGGAATCGCTGGGCCCGGATGTTCGCTTCGAAGTCACAAATGTGGGACCCGTTCCCGGCATCCAGCAGACTCGAGCAATCCGACCGGTCACAATTATTGAGCAGTCGGCGGGAACTCCTGCCGAAGGACTTCGCCCGTTCACATTGAAACTGGATCAGCGCTTCGCTGGATCATTGTCCTTGCATGCTCATGTCCAGCAGCCTCGTCAGGGTAGTGCGCCGATTGCGGCGCCAGTCGTTCAGGTGCAGGATGCCGTTCGTCAGCATGGTGTGTTGGTTTTTGAAGCGACGCCCGAGCAGCAGCTTTCCGTCGGTCCCGAAGTTCGTGCGATCCCCGGATTGTTTTTGGCGGATCCGGGGCTTGTTGATGCACCTGCGGCTTCAACTGGTCGTCGAATTGCTCTGACTTATCGATTTGTGCAGCCAGGCTATTCGTTTCAGGTCGCGGAAACTCGATTTGCGACGAATGCAGTGCCGTCGGCCGTGTGTGAGCAATTAGCCAACGTGTGTACGCTGAATGATTCCGGCAGCATTCAACGCTGGTGCCAGGCAAAGATTCGTTCCAGTGGTGTGCAGACTCTAAGGTTCACTTTGCCTGATGGAGATCGATCGTTTCTGTGGTCAACAATGCTGAACGGTGAACCCGTCGAAGTGCGTCGAGAAGCGGGTGAGTATCTGGTTGCGGTTCCGGCTGGTTCAGATCGTCAGGATTATTCTTTGACGGTGCTGTTTGAATCCGAAGCGAAGCAAGTAGGTTCATTTGGTCGGCTTGAGCAGAGTCCGGTGCAGCTCACGATTGATGCCGGGGATCAGCAGTCGATTCCGATCGATGTATTGCAACAGACGTGGAAGGTGCATTATCCGCGTACTTCACTGCTGGTCGAAAGCGATGGTCAGTTTCGTCCCACGTCAAATGTGGATCAACCTGGCTGGTTGGTTTCATTGGGAACACTGGCTTTGCCGGAAATCTCCGAACTCCCGCGTAGACTCATTCCGCTGGCAATGTTTCTGCTGGTTTTGTTCGTGATCACTGTGGTCGTCAGTCGCCGTCGCTGGAAGACATTAGCGGCGGTCGGCATGGTTGGTGTGATCATAGTTTCTTTTACGTCCCTACTATCAGTGCTCACACTTTCGTCGTCATCAAAGTTCAGTCGAGTTGCTTCCGATACGTCTGACAGATATTCCTATTCTGCTCCCCCGGCTGCTTCTGCCCCCGCGTCTTCGCCGGCCGTTCAAAGCGAGCCGATGTCGATGGCTGACAACTTCTCTGCAGTTCAGGATCCCTTCACGGCATCCGATGCAGAAGCCGGGGTTGCTGTAGCCGCGCCCAATTTGGGAGGCACCAACTTTCTGCCAGGTCCGGGCGACCCCGGTGTCGCGGCGGGAGGTATGGGAGGTATGGGGGCGATGGCGGGGGCCGAGTTGGCGGCGATTCCTCAGGCTGAACCTCAAGCAGAGCGAAGACTGATGGAACGTTCGGCCAATGAGCTAACAGAGTTGGGCATGCTGGCAGTGGACATAGAAGAACAAAACAGCGTCCTTCCCAAGGCAAAAAAAGGCAGCGCGCGACTCTCTGTGAACGTGAATCTCGATGTTCCCGCTGACTACCAGACTCGCGAATTCATTTCGGTGGCAGACACGGTTCATCAGCCGTCTGTGCTGAGTCTTGTGGTTCAGCGCCGAAGTCAGATCAAAGCAATTCGATTGTTGGCTGCCATGATTGTTGTCCTTCTGGCGTGGAAGATGCGAAAGTCGTCGTTCCTGTGGAAGCTGACCGTTTCCATAGTGCTGCTGTTGACGGCTCTGGCCCTGCTGCCATTCGTCTCCAATCAATGGCAAAGTGTTCTGGATGGTATCGCCATCGGTAGTGTCATCGGAGCCATTATGGCCGTGGTTTGCGGATGTTGTAGTTGCTGTTCGTGCCCGCTGACGTGGTTCCAGCGATGCTGCCTCAAGCCAACATGGCTTAAGAAAATGGCGGCGGTAATCGCGGTGATAACAGCAAACTCGATCGCTTTCGCACAGGATTCTTCAAGTCTGACACCGGACGTCGTCGTGCCTTATGCGCCGGATCAGCCAGCGTTGCGAGCCGATCAGGTGTTTATCCGTCATGAAGATTTCCTGAAGCTCTATCAGCAGGCGAATCCGGATTCGCTCCGAGGGCCGATCATCAGTCCTCTGGGATCGACTGTTGTCTCGACCTATCTGAAATCCACCGCGCTGACTCCGGTTGAGGGAACAAAGTCTGTCCTCAGTTTCGAAGGCCGATTTGTCGTTTGGTGCGATTCCGATCAGGTCACCACCATTGCTCTGCCGCTTGGACCTGTCGCCGTGCGATCGGTCACGGTTGATGGCATAGAGAGTTCCGTTCAGCCATTGCTCGTCGGAGTACAGGGCGTTGAATTGCCCGCGTTTGCCAGCCAGCAGGCCGCTGTTCCGCAGCAACAGCGACAGGTCCTGGCCATTAATTCCGCCGCGCCTATTGCTCCCGGAACTGAGGGACCAGCGTACTCCGTGCAGACACAGGGCAAGGGATTTCACGTCGTTGATGTGAAGTTCGATATTACAGCTCAGGTCGAAGGAGAACTTGGGCGAGCTGACCTGCCGCTGCGTTCTGCGGCCACCGGAACGCTCGAATGGACTTTGCCCGCCGACGGCCTGGACGCCAAAGTGAATGGCCGAACCAATGGTTATCGACGAGAAGGCCGGATGGTCATTCTTCCGATCGCTCAGTTGTCCACACTTCGCCTTCAATGGCTGCCTGCGATTCAGAAAGTTGCCGGCGATGTGGTCGTGCATTCCACGACCGCGTCCACGCTGGCTCTGCAGGATTCCGGTCTGACACTGCGTACAAGCATATCCGTGGCGGTTCGCCAGGGAGAAATTTCCGAGCTCGATGTTACCATTCCCGAAGGATATTCTGTCCAATCAGTGACCGGTGACGATGTTGCGGGATGGGCTGTTCAGAACACCGATGCCAGTCGATCAGTGAAGCTGCAGTTTCGCAGAAGCGTTAACGACGGAACCAAGTTTACCTTTCAGCTCTACGCACCATCTCTGGAGAAGCTGGATTCACTGCCGATTCCAATCTCCATCGTGCGCGGGGCCAGTCGAGATCTCGGGACAGTCATCCTGAAAACCGGCGCGCAGTTTCAGGTTCGGTCTGATGCGCTCTCGGCAGTGACTCAGGTTAATCCTAACGAAGCTCCCGCTCCAGACGGTCAAGACCTGCCGGGACGGCCAATGCTCGCCTGGCGATATACGCGCCATCCGGCGTCGGTCTCGGTGAAAGTGACTGCCACTGCCGATGAACTCAGTACCGAGGCCGTGCATGCCGTGCGTCTGGAAGAACAACGCCAGCTTTGGAGCAGTCGTATGACTTTGCTGGTGCAGGGG
>CANHVD010000157.1 GCA_947463775.1 Planctomycetaceae bacterium
AATTGATCACTTCGGCCTGTCGGATCAGATCCACTTTGCCATCAACACCTTCTCCATGGTGAATGTTGTAACAGAGAACTCTCAGTGTTTGCTCCTGAGCTGAGAGTCCTGCACCAAAAGAAAGCAACGCAATCGCAGCGAAAACTCGCTGTATCGGACAGCGGAGACAACTCATCGGTAGCCTGCAGAGCATCAAACGTCTCCAGTGGCGAAATTCTGAGATTCCCAACATGGCCGCATTCGACCGGACTCGACCGCTCAGGGCAGTTCGACCTTCAATTCGGCAGAACCTGATTCGGGCACTTCCAGCACCAATCCGGACGTCTCCGGGTCGGAGTACTTCGGATCAAGCTTCACCTTCGGAGGTGGCGGCGACGTAAACTCCGTCATACCTTCGTTGGGATTTGTGCTTGGAGGTCCAACCCAGGTCACCGCCACTTTGTGCGACCCGGCAGCCGCTCCATCGCCCGGCTCGTTGGTGCCTAGTGTGAATCGGCCCTCAGCATCGGTAATGCCCATCGCTGGGCGACTATCTTTGGGGAAGAACAACACCTGATAGAACTCAATCGGCGCACCCTTGTGGGTCAGAACACCGCTGGCCGGGACTGTATCGATAACGTCGCCAGTTGGCTGAGCGGGTGCGCAGCCAAGAAGGCCAAGTGCTAGTCCAAAGATCAGATTCCATTTCATCATTTTTAAACTCTCCAATGTCCGCATTCGGACGGCTGTTCCCGCCATATATGAATATGTCGAGTGATTTTTTTTCGTGGTCGCCGGGCGGGGCAAGCCCGTGCCTCCGTCAACTCGCTGGATTCAGGGGGCTTGACGGAAATAGATAGGTGATCAGGTGGGTCTGGCAGAGCATATCGCTCTCTGAGTACTATCAATTCGGAGTAAACCTCAACACGGACTCGCTGTTAAAGCGCTCGGCGTTGATCGCAGCAACGACTATTAATCCATCGCTACGAAAGGCCGCGCAGTGAATCGCTCCTCAGCCGGACAGGCGTAAGGAGCGACACTTTACTGCAGCCAGGTTTTGACACTCTGATCGATGATGGTGGGCTGACTAGAATTCGCCAACCACTTCTCCGTTTGAAATCGAGCCAATCGCTCTCCACACACCACCATCAACATTCTCACTGGCGAAGCGAACGGATCCATCGGCCAGAACAATCTGAGCACCACCGACATGATAACTACGAGCCGCCATATGACCTTGCCACAGTGATGATGTGACACAGTCGCGTTTTCTAGCATTCGGTGGCTGCGTATGGTTGTAGTAAGTGGCGACCAGCAAACCGCGATAGTACTGCAGTCCTCGGTATGCCCATGCATTTGTGGCACGATTTTCACATGCTGCCGGAGGTGTCAACTGATCATTTCCTGTCCATGGCCCCGTACCATTTGTCGCGACCTGAAAATCTTTCTGATCGCCGGCGGCAACCACCAGAAATGAACTCGTATTATTCGGCCCCTTTTTGATCTCTCCGAACAAGGCAGAGTTGCTCGTTCCGTCCGTAATATCACCCATCCGCGTTCGAGAGTTTCGTGAGAAGACTCCATGCAGAGCTGTGCGTGGAGTTGTTACACCGCTCACCACATACCCCGCGTGATCGGAATGCGATCCAAGGCTCTGCATATAGTTTGTGCTGGCGGCATCGATCAGATTCGCAACCAGATAGCGAGTGCCACCGGGATCCGAAGGGCAATGAAACGACGGGATGAACTGGATTCTCGCCTGAGTATTGTTGGCGTTACCGTTCACCTGAAAATTGAAGTTGAAAGTTGAATAGTTATTGCTGCCTTCCAGATACGGCAGAATGTAGGCATGCACGGAGGCCTGTGGGACTTCACCAGCACCAAAATTGACCGAACAATCGCCCATCGGAAATGTTGTAAACGTGGATTCGTAATTGTGCAGAGCCAATCCGATCTGCTTCAGATTATTCTTGCACTGCGTACGACGAGCGGCCTCACGGGCCTGCTGGACAGCAGGCAGCAACAGTGCAATCAGGATGGCAATGATTGCGATCACCACCAGCAATTCAATCAATGTGAAGCCGACGCTCCGCCGGTTCTGTTTTGAATTCATCAACATGGCACATAACTTTCGCAATGAGAGGTACGCAATAATAGAAGATTCCGTGATCCTGTTTCAGTGTTGCGAGAATCCATCGCCCCGGCAACCTCTTGATGAATGATGTGAACGCAAAATTCTTAATTGAAGTGAAAGTCGAGCAATACCGCGCAACATCGCTTCTTCAATGACCGGGCCTTCTCGCCAATGTCAGGAAAATGCATTCCTGCAAGTGGCTGGTCACGCAGAAATAAATGCTCATTCAATGCCCCGAGAGAGCCGGGCTGCACGGGTGCGTCCGAACTGAATTCAACCCGCTTGCTCCTGGCCCCGCTGCGATCGGCCGCAACCGAAAGGTATGCTTTGTGTGGTTGCTCGGAAAGTGAGTTAAGTGTGATTTTGCTGAGTCGCTCCGGATCGCGATTCAGGAATTCTGCCAATGACAGCGATTCAGCTCGCTGGCGATTTCCATGATGGGAAAACCACAAGCACTTTTTGAGCACCGTCGACTCGATCACGGAAGGTGTCGTAGGCGGATTGAATGTCGTGCAAAGGAAATCGATGAGTAATCAAAGGCGTTAAATTTACTCGACCTTCGGCAATCCACTGCATGGCCAGTGGGAACGTTCGTTCAAAATCCGGATGCAGGCTGGTGGTTATGGAGAGATTCTTCCACATCGCCGCTCGCAACATGACTCCATCGATCTTCTCCGGGGGAACTCCAAAGACCAGAACCTGCCCAAAATCACGTGTCAGCGAGATGGCGTCGTTTAGTGCCTGAGCTTTATGGCCGACGGCTTCGATAACGATCTCCGGCAGTTCGCCATTCAATAGGTCCCGTACTGCATCGACGGCTTCTGCCCCCGTGGCACAAACAGTATCCGTGGTTCCCATCTGGCGACTCACGCGAAGACGGGATTCCACTGGATCGATCCCAATGATTCTCCGAGCTCCGAGGTTGCGAAGACCTGCGTTAAACATCTGGCCAATCGGTCCCTGCCCAACCACGGCGACATCTCGATCGATCATGTTTGGCAGCTTCTTTAACGCCCAGACGACCGTGCCGAAGGGCTGAGCCAGCATCGCCAATTCATCTGAAAGTGCGGGAAGCAATGAGATGGCTCGTGTCTCCGGCATTACAAATCGCTCGGAAAGCCCTTGCTGGCGGAGAGGGACTGCAAGAACGCGAGTTCCCGGTTTCCAACGCTGCCCGTTTGTGGCGACTACGGTACCGACCATTTCATGTAGTGACATACCGATTGGCTGAGGATACTCAATCGAATGTCCCTCAAACTCACTGTCAAAGAACGGCAAATCCGATCCGCAAAGACAGGTCATCTCGGGTTGAAATATAATCTGGCCGGGTAGAGTGGTAGACTCCGGCAGCTCCGGTTCCGTCACTTCCACGAGTCGTAGATCTCGACAACCAATAAATTGACCAGCCAGCATGGCGACTCCAGCGGTAGAGGTTGATCAGTCACGTTAGGGCCGACGACTCGAGCCAACCTCAGCGCATAAAAAAGCCCTTCGGCGGTGAGCAGGTGCGGGGACTGAACGTCGAAGAGGCTGGGGAAGCTGCATCTGGCTGGGTGACCTTGAGCAGCGAGTGTATTCTTCGTTCAACACTTACTCATCCATGCCGAAGGGCGCTGGGTGCCTTTCTGCCAATGCATGGAACGTGCCAATTCTGCCGATTTTTCGCGAAGAGAAAAAACTGAGTAAAAATGATGTTCATTGGCGCAAAAGCAATCCTGACAACCACATGGCGCTCAACACTTCAGCGCCGAAGTCGTCGGACGCTTGAATCTTCGGCGCTGAACACCTACCGTTCCCCAACTTAATCAGCGCCGATGTGTGTTGAGCTGGGGGATTTAAGGAAACTTTTCCGTGAAGCTGTGGTATTCAAATAATCAGGGCGGGACGCACGATTACCGCGCCTTCGTTGCGACATGCACGGGGCTCGTGGTGACGTATTGCGTGACAGTGCTCTGGAATGTTGCCACGTTTCCTGACGTTGGTCTTCGTTGCTTGCTGCCGGATGGCCCTGCGCCGATATCGGCTCCCGAGGTTCCTGATCTTCGTCCGGCGTTGAGTTGCCTCGCTGACGGCTGCGGCTCGACAGACAGAAGCAGAATTTCCGGCGTAGCGCGGTTCCGGCCACTGGCTAATTTGTCGCAAGCTGTTTCAGTTTTGTCAGAGGCAGCTGGGACACATTGGCGCAGAGTCGTTTCGCTGGCGGCTCGGCGGTTATCGGTTGCTCCTGCGCAGGTTGCAGCTGTTTCTGAGCCAACCCCGGGAAAAACGATCTCGCGGCCCTTGTCCGGGATCGAGATTTGGGAGTGGAGTCGCCCGGACTTTGTGATTGATTCTTCCGTTCCGAGGGCGGGCGACCAACTCCTTCGTCTAAATGGTCGGCAGATTGGTACTTTTCTGGATTTCGTGTCCGCTTTAGAGTCGTTGCGTTCTGCCAAGATTCCGCCTGGTGGGCAGTTAGCTCCGGAGTCAGACCCGGCGAAGCTGCGAGTTCCGCCTTTGGTTGAAGTGTACAGTGCAGATCCTTCGCAGCCCTCGCAAAGACTGGTTGAGATCGTTTACCGTCGACCTGGGGCCGCTCATCAGGAGGTGGAAAGTCGCGTCTATGTGCCGGTACATCCGGTGAACGTTGGCGAGGTCTCCCTCACGATCTTCTGGTTCGTCTGTCAGCTATCGATCCTCGCGATCGCGCTTACCTCTTATTGGTATCGGCCATTCGACCGGGTTGCTCAGAATTTCTGCCTGATGTGTTGTGCAGCCATGGGAGCATTCGTGCCCGGGTTTCACTGGTGGATTTTGGCGAATAGCCCTTTGCTGAACATCCCGTTCATCGTTTGTGCAGCGATGCTGCCTTGCCTCGTGCTGAACTTCTTTTTGGTCTTTCCGAAAGAGCCCGAGTTTGTCCGTGGCCGCCGCGGATTGGTTCTAGGGGCGGCCTTCGGAGTCGCAGGTCTGATCTGCGTTTCTCTCGTTGTGATTTACTGGGCGGCGTGGAGCCTGAACGGCAGCGATACCTTGAACGTGTTTCAGAAGCTGGCCGTGCTGTCGCAGATAGCGGTGCATGGTTCGGCTTCAACAGTGGCTTCCGTGGCTCATGCAACATCGCTGTTGTCGCTGCTGCGATCAATGGTTCATGTGGCAATTATCTTTGCGTCACTCTACTTCGGGATCACGGTCGGCAAGCTGGCAGTCAGTTTGATTCGCCTGGAGACACCTCATGAGCGTCGCCAGGTGGCTACGATTCTTGGGGCCGCGCTGCTTTCGACAATTCCCATCGGCTATACGTTGTATCTCGCATTCTTTCGCAAGGTCGACTTCGCTCTTGGGCATGCTCAGATCCCGATGTTTATCGCGAGCATGTTGTTTATGGCGGCCTACTCGCACGGCATTTTTCGCCATCGCCTGATGCTGGCTGAAGAGGGTGATGATAAAAGTCGTCGCTACGTTCTCATGTCGATGATAGTGTCGGGTGGCTTTGCAACGTTACTCGCGATCGGCGGAGTATTTACTCATTCGTATAGCCTCCCGCTGAATTCCACGACAACTCAGCAGTTGTCTTTGTTCTTCATTCTGCTGCTGGCTGCTGGTCTGAGCTTGTGGGTGCGTGACCGATTGCAGGCTGTTGTCGATCGCAGATTCTTCAGTGAGAAGTACCAGCTGGATCGAGCGATGCAGCAACTGAATCGTTCGGCCGCGTATCTTGCCGAGCCATCCGGGATGGCCGACATTACATTGAAGACTTGTCAGGATGTGATGGATGCCTCGTGGGCGATTATGTACGTTCGCGATGGACACGGTGTTTTTCGTCTTATCGGAACACGTTCCACATCGGCCGCGACCGCTCAGTTGCGTCCTGAGCAGGTTCAGGTAGATATTCCCGGCGAATCCGTCATTCATCGAATTCCTTCAGCCAATCGCGAAGCGATGTCGCCAATGCAGCAGTTGTTGCATGACTTGCGAGCTGAGCTGTTGTGCGTGATGGAAGGCGAAGGCGGAGTTCACGGCGTCATCATTCTGGGACGTCGTCGCGGCGGCGCGGTGTTCAGCGCTGAAGATATCACGTTCCTTCACGCGATCGCTCAGATGAGCGTTTTGGCTCTGCACAGCTCCCGCGCGAATCAGGCGATGGCTCAGCTGGATGCGGAACTGAAGATGAAGATGGATCGCATCGCCGAACAGCAGCGTCAAATGGCTGCTCTGCGAGCGGAGCTGACGTCGCTTCAGACCGATGCGGGGCAGGCTCCGGTCCTGGCGTCAGATCAGGGATTTGATCGTGAAGGTGTTCGAGGTAATAGCCCTGCTCTGTTGGACGTGCTGGATCAGGTGCGCAAGGTCGCCCGCAGTTCGTCGACGGTTTTGATTCGAGGCGAAAGCGGGACCGGCAAAGAATTGCTGGCTAAAGTTATTCATCGCAACAGTGATCGTGCCGCCGGAAATCTTGTCTGCGTGAACTGTGCGGCTCTGTCGTCATCGCTGTTGGAAAGCGAATTGTTTGGTCATGTGAAAGGCGCTTACACAGGCGCTCATGCCGATAAAGCCGGGCGATTTTTGGCTGCCAATGGGGGCACTTTGTTTCTGGATGAGATCGGCGACATCTCGCATGAGACACAGGTCAAGCTTCTGCGAGTTCTCCAGGAGCGATGTTTCGAACCTGTAGGCAGCGACAAGACGATTCAGGTGGACGTGCGACTTGTGGCGGCGACCAATCGAAATCTGGAAGAGATGATTTCCAAAGGGCAGTTTCGAGCCGACCTGTTTTATCGCCTGAACGTCGTCGCTCTGACACTGCCACCACTGCGGGAGCGTCCGGGTGATCTTGCGGAACTGGTCTTCTTCTTTCTCAGTCGAGCCGCCCAGAAGTCCAAAAAACAGATTCGACAGATTGACCCCAGTGCATTGGCTGCGTTGGAGAATCATCCGTGGCCCGGCAACATTCGTGAGCTGGAAAATGTGATTGAACGAGCCGTTGTGTTGGCCGACAGCGACATTATCTCGCTGGCCGACTTGCCGCCCGAACTGCGAAATGCGACTGAAGATGGACGCCCAATAATGGGCGGGCGTCGAAATCAGTTATCAACGCTGCCAACGCTCACAGTGCGAAGTCTTGCTCGCCGAGTCTCAGAGCCAGAAAGTTTTTCTGGATCGAACTCCTCACATCTTCGTGAAACGCAGTCCGAAGAGCAGCAACTGCGTGAAGCATTGCGAGCCGCCGGAGGCAACAAAGCCGTCGCCGCAAGGCAGCTTAATCTGCCCCGGAGTACGTTCTTCAGTAAGTGCAAGAAGTACGGAATTTCCTGATAAGCATCATTATCCGCTGTTAGTGGCACTGTTCCAAAACTGATTCGCGCGGGTTGCTGAATTGTGAACCTCGCGATTGTCTGGCATGATGTTGTCGGCGGTTGGTAGCCTCTTCGATTGTCTCAGCCTGAATGTGTTGTTAGCCCATGAGCAGTAAACGCGCGATGGCACAATTGCTTCGTCATCTGGCAGGAACCGGGGTGACTCATCTGCCGAAAGTCGATGTTCCCAAGCCTTCACGAGTGCTTGGAAAGCCGCGGCCGAGTCTTGTTGTCGCAGAGGTGGCGACTGCAAGCGAGAGTGTTTTATCGGCAACAGAGACTGGAGCTGCGGCATCGCGCACCCCGAGCCGTCTGAGGGCTGTCTCGCCAGTGGCGGAGATGAAAAGCCCTGCATCCGTGCTGGGTTCTGATGATTCGGCCAAAGCCGTCATGCAGGCCGGGCCGTTTCCGGAAACCAAGGCGGTCATGGAGACGGTTTACGCAGATCTCGAAAGCCGTCGAGACGCCCTCAGTAAGCTCGCGAAATGCGTGGCGGGGTGTCAGCGGTGCCCGGAACTGGCCTCGCGGAGAACTCAGACAGTCTTTGGTGTTGGCAATCCCACCGCAGACATCATGTTTATCGGCGAAGCTCCGGGGGCCGAGGAAGATGCTAAAGGGGAGCCGTTTGTAGGTCCCGCCGGTCAGTTGCTGAACAAGATTGTCGAAGCCAGCCAATTGAAGCGCGAGAATCTGTATATCTGCAATATTCTGCGATGTCGCCCGCCAGGAAACCGTAATCCGCTGCCAGAGGAGGCGGCCAATTGCCGGGAGTTCCTGGATGCTCAGATCCATGTCGTGCAGCCGAAATATATTGTCTGCTGGGGGACGGTTGCCGCTCAGAACCTGCTGAATGAAACTCAGGCGGTTGGAAAGCTTCGTGGAAAGCTGTTTGACTATCGAGGGATCAAGGTCATGTGTACCTATCATCCGTCTTACCTGCTCAGGAATCCTGCTGCAAAAAAACAGGTCTGGGAGGACATGAAGTTCTTCATGAAGCACCTTGGAGTGGAACTGCAGTAGTTTTCTGGGTTTCGGGGAATGGGGCCTTCCGAGCAGTCTGCCAAAAATGGAAGGACAGGCATCCCAATGCAGCGGGCGTTAGATATCGGCATAAAAGCCAAGTAATTTGGGGCTCCGTCAACGGTCGAGGGCAGCTTGTGGGAAGGAATCGGACAATCCCAGGAGTCGGCTGAAGATCGAGGCGGGCGAATTCCGAATCTAAAAGGCCATGAAACTGTTGACGAACGCCTGGAAACTCTCATAATCCCGCCCCGAAGCGGTCTTCCAGCCGAACCAGCACTATTTCTGGCTGTCTGGAACTGGTGTTTGCAGTTTTACGTTTGCGGAATTATGATTGGCAAAGAGATTTGCCGTGTTATTTTCGGCGAAGTTGCTGTCGACAGCCTTTTCCCAGAGACTGATTCGTTACAATTTGATCGTGTTTCGCTGGAACACAAAACCATTGCGGGTGTAGCTCAGTTGGTAGAGCATCACGTTGCCAACGTGATTGTCGAGGGTTCGAGTCCCTTCACCCGCTCTTTTTTATTGCCTCCCGGGCCAATAAAACCGGTGGAGGCTGGCCATCAACAGTTCTGGGAAACAGAGAATGAGTTCTGACGCAGGTCAAGCGGTTGCTGAAGGTGTTGACGATAACGGCGATCGCATGTCGCTTCAGGTTCAGATTCGTGATATCGGCTCATGCCGCAAACACGTTTCGGTGACCATCCCGGAAGCAGACATCGCCGATATCCGTGACGATGCTTTGGCGGAACTCAGCTCTAAGGCGCAGGTGCCAGGCTTTCGAGTCGGCAAAGTGCCTCGATCCATCCTTCTGAAGAAGTTCAAGAAGGAAATCACTGCCGACATTAAGCAGAAGTTGTTGCTGGCGAGTTTGGAGCAACTGTCCGACGAGTACGAAATCGAGCCGATCAGCGAGCCGAAGATCGACGTTGAAAGCCTGGACATCCCTGATTCTGGTGAGTTTCACTATGAATTTGAGGTCGAAGTTCGGCCTGATTTTGAACTTCCGGACTATGCTGGAATTCAGATTAACCGTTCTTCAGGTGAGCCGACGGAAGAAGAGTTCAAGGCTTATAAAGAACAGTTTATTGCCTCTTACTCAGAGCGTGTCACAACGGATGCCGCGGCCGCTTCAGGTGATTCCGTCGTTTGTGATATCACGTTTACTCACGACGGCAAGATGATCAATGAGGCGAAGAACGTCTCTGTGACTCTGTTTTCTCGCCTCAACTTCCAGGACGCTGCTCTGGAGAACTTCGACCAGTTGTTGGCTGGTGCGAAGGCTGGTGATTCTCGTGAAGGTCAGATCACGATTTCACTGCAGTCGCCCATCGTTGAGATGCGTGGCGAAAAGGTTGGCGTAACCTTCAGCGTTTCAGAAGTTCAGAATCTTCAGGTCCCAACCGTTGATGCTGGATTCTGTGAACGACTGGGTGCAGCCGATGAAGCGGAGCTCGACGGAATGCTTCGCAGTGCTTTAACTCGTCAGGTTGAGTACCAGGAACGTCAGGAAACTCGCCGTCAGGTGCTCGATAAGATCACCGCGTCGGCCGACTGGGATCTTCCGGAATCTCTGGTACGTCAGCAGACCGAGAACGCACTTCGACGTGAAGTTCTCGA
>CANHVD010000158.1 GCA_947463775.1 Planctomycetaceae bacterium
GGCGTTGGGATGGATGTGGTTCGTCGAAACGTCGAAGCTCTGCAGGGCAGCATTTCAATTCGCTCACAAAAGGGCAAGGGCTGCCGGATGATCGTCCGTCTGCCACTGACACTTGCAATTCTGGATGGTCTGCTGGTTCGAGTGGCCAATGACAGTTACGTCATTCCACTGCTGTCCGTGGTGGAATCGATCAATCAGAAGGATCGAGATATCAAGTCGGTGCTTTCCAAGGGGGAAGTCATCACGCTCCGCGGTGAGATTGTGCCATTGCTGCGACTCGATCGCATCCTCAACCTGCGTCAGAGCCATGATAACTCAGACAGCAATCTGCTGGTGATCGTGGAAGATCAGGGACGCAAGTATTCGCTGGCCGTCGACGAGCTTCTCGGCCAGCAACAGGTCGTCATCAAGAATCTGGAAGCTAACTTCCAAAAAGTTCCCGGTGTTGCCGGAGCGACGATTCTGGGTGACGGTCGTGTGGCTCTGATTCTGGACATCAACGGAATCAGTGCTCTGGCATCAAGGCATGGTTCGTCGCCAGCGTCTTCTTCGCATTCCTCGGATCTGGCTTTGGCCTGATCCTGCAAATGGACCCTTCGGCGTCTGTTCGACGCTTACACCCTGACTTTGTCTTTCTTCAAGCCTCATCCCTTCGCCACTAACATAAAAAGGTGCCCTCCATGAACGTGATCCGCAACTTCAGCATTCGAACAAAACTGTCCTTACTCACGGCCTTCCTTCTGACCCTGATCTTTGTGAACTCCCTGTTTAATCGAAAGACCCTGAACGAAGTTCGCGTTCTGGGGCCTCTTTATTCGGAGATCGCTTCCGGCAAGGATCTGGTCGCTGACATCCTGCCGCCACCGGCCTACATCATCGAGACGTACCTGACTTCTCACGCACTGGCAGATGCTGAAGATCTTGCGGAATCCAATCGACTCATCGAAGTTCTGGATGCTCATAAGACTGCCTTTGAGCAGCGAATGGACCATTGGGGCAAAGTGCTTCCAGAAGGCACTTTGCGAGAATCTTTGTTGGGCGACGCTCGCACCACTGCGGAAGAGTGTTACAAGATTGCGGAACAGAAGCTGGTTCCGTTGGTCCGCGAGAAAAAGTTTGACGAAGCTCGCACAATTGTCGGAGGCGAGTTGAAGACGAAATACGAAGAGCACTATCAGGCCATCGGTAAAGTCGTCAAGCTGGCGGAAGAATACAATAAGACCCTGGAAGCTTCAGCGCAGGCGACTCTTAATGCCTCTGCGTGGTGGACCAACACTTTGGCTGTCTTCGTCTGCGGCACAATCGGATGCGTGATCTGGTTTACCAGCCGTAACGCCACTCGACGCCTTGCAGCGACTCGCCAATTAGCCAAAGCACTTGCCGCGGGCGATTTCTCTCAGCGGCTGGAAATTCACGGTGGCGATGAAATCGACCAGATGGGCGCGGAATTGAGCGACGCTTCCAGGAAGCTGAATGGATCGATTTCGCAGATGATTCATTCGATGGAGGCCGCCGCTAATAAGGACTACACAAAGGTTCTGGTCGACGATGCTCCAGGTGACCTGAATCGCGGCAAAGTTGCATTGAATTCAATGCTTAACGCGCTGGTTGAGCTCAATGCAGAGAATGTAGAAAGCAAAGAAGCTCAGAAAGAACTGCTGAATCGTGTCGCCAGTGCGATCATGGTTGTCGACATGAACTTTATCGTGCAGTATGTCAACAAAGCCACGATGGATCTGTTTGCTCACCATGCAGACAGTTTCAGAAAACTTTGGCCGGATTTTGATGCATCGAAGATTGTCGGCACCTGTATCGACAAGTTCCATAAGGTTCCTTCTCATCAGCGAAAGCTGCTGTCGGATCCTCGAAATCTGCCTTTGAAGACAGATATCACTGTCGGAAACGCGAAGATCCAGCTCCACGTCACACCGGTGACAGATCTGACCGGCAAGCCAACCGGCTTCTCTCTGGAATGGAGCGATGTAACCGCTCTGCGAGACAGCACCGGACAGCTGGAAGCGATCAACAAATCACAGGCTGTCATCGAATTCCAGATGGACGGAACCGTGATCCACGCCAACGAGAATTTCCTGAAGGCACTGGGCTACACAATGGATGAAATTCGTGGCAAGCGCCATAGCTTGTTTGTTTCTCCGGAAGTCACCACAACTGCAGAGTATCGACAGTTCTGGGCAAATCTGAATGACGGCAAGTATGATGCCGGTGAGTATAAACGCATCGCAAAAGGTGGGCGAGAAGTCTGGATTCAGGCTTCGTACAATCCGATCGTTGATGGCAACGGTAAGCCGTTCAAGGTCGTCAAGTACGCGACCGACATTACAGCGTCAAAACTTCGCAATGCCGACTACGAAGGTCAGTTGGCAGCCATCGATAAGGCTCAGGCCACTATCGAGTTTGATCTGAATGGCAACATCCTGAAGGTCAACGACAACTTCCTGAACGCCGTCGGGTATTCACGGGAAGAAGTGGTCGGCAAACATCACTCGATATTCGTGGACTCCGAGACGGTTTCCGGCAACGAGTATCGCCAGTTCTGGAACAGCCTGAAAGCTGGCCAGTATCAGGCCTCTACTAATCGAAGAGTTGGGAAGGCTGGACGCGAAGTGTGGATTCAGGCTTCATACAACCCGATCTACGACGTCAACGGTAAGCTGCAGAAGATCGTCAAGTACGCCGCGGACATCACCGAAGCGAAACAGCGTCAGATGAAGCTGGAGTCTGACATCGCGGAACGTCACCGTCAGGATGCTCGAGCTGCCGAAGAAATGAAGGCCAAAGTGGCTCAGGTTCTGGAAGTCGTTAACGCGGTTGCCGATGGTAACTTCGATCTAACAGTACCGGATCTGGGAGACGATGCGGTCGGTCAGGTCGCCCGGGCATTGGACGTCGCCGTTGCTTCAATTCGAACAGCCCTGTTGTCCGTACAAAGTGTCTCCGAGACTGTCGCTTCGGCGGCATCTCAGATGACATCCGCCTCGAATGAAATCTCGAAGGGTGCTCAGCATCAGGCTTCCAGCCTGGAAGAGACGGCTTCGAGTCTTGAGCAGATCACATCGACGGTTAAGCAGAATACGGATAATGCTCAACAGGCACGTCAACTGGCCAATGGCTCACGTGATGTGGCTGAAAAGGGTGGTGCTGTGCTAACCGATGCAATCAAGGCGATGGGTGAGATCAATCAGTCGTCCACAAAGATTGCAGACATCATCACGACGATCGACGAGATCGCGTTCCAGACAAACCTGCTGGCTTTGAATGCTGCGGTCGAAGCGGCAAGAGCCGGCGAACAGGGGCGAGGTTTCGCGGTGGTAGCTGCAGAAGTTCGCAACCTGTCGCAGCGTAGTGCTTTGGCCGCTAAGGAGATCAAATCGCTGATTCAGGATTCGGTCCGCAAGGTCGAAAACGGAACAGCTCTGGTGAACCAGTCGGGCAAGACGCTGGAAGAGATCGTGGGATCGGTGAAACGAGTAACGGACATCGTGGCCGAGATCGCTGCTGCTTCGAAAGAGCAGCTGACCGGGATCGAACAGGTCAACAAGGCTGTCGCTCAGATGGACCGAGTCACTCAGAACAACGCGTCGCAGACCGAAGAAATGGCCGGGACAGCCGAGTCATTGCTCGGGCATTCTTCAGATCTCCGAGATCTCGTCGGCAAGTTCCGCCTGGAGAAGCAAAACGCTGGCAGCACAAACTCCTCATCGCGTCGTGCTGACGGCATGAAGCCATTGAAAGCCCGGCCAGTAGAAACGGACATCGAAAAAGTCACGAGCAAATTGAGCCAGATGGCAGGGACCGGTGCAGGTTACGTCGAGTTCTAGCAACTTCGAATGACAACGGGCCACAGAGCACTCGTGCTCTGTGGCTAACCGGCTTTCGCCGAAGTTCAGAATTATCAAGTTCTCTGCATTCTGTTTCAAAGAAAAAATCAGCGGCTCGTCCTGGGCCGCCTTGCAATCCCCTGGAGATTTTTATGTCATCAACCAAGCAAACGGCTACTGTCCTGAATGGCATCGCTGAAAGCGGTAACCAGTATCTGACATTCCAGCTGGCTGAAGAACAGTTCGGCATCGATATTCTGCGAGTTCAGGAGATCAAAGGTCTGGCTCATTTGACGCAGATTCCCAATGTTCCGCCGTACATTAAGGGTGTTATGAATCTTCGAGGAACTGTGGTTCCCGTCGTGGATCTGCGTCATCGATTCAGCATGCCAGCGGCTACTTACAATCAGTTCACCGTGATTATCATTGTGACTGTTGGTGCCAAGGTGATGGGGCTTGTTGTCGATGCCGTTTCCGACGTACTGAATGTTGGAGACTCCGAACTGGAACAGCTTCCGGAGCTCGGTGGCGGAATCGATACCAGTTTTATCACGGGCATGGCGAAATCCAGCGACAACCTGATCACTCTGCTGGATATCGATCGTCTGCTCGGCAACACGCTGGCCGCCTGATCAGACAGCCAGTGGAATCTGTTGACGGTAACCGGATTCATCAGAATCCGGCTACTGGCAAAGACCTTGCCCCGCCCCGCGTGAAAAATTAACAGCTGTCGCTGCAGAAACACGGCTTCATCAGCACTCATTTGTGTTCCGCAGTGCATTCGAGAAACCTCAAACCTCGTTCCATGGATTTCGGTTAACCATGTCGGATAACGCCACAATCTCGCTCACCGAGAAAGAGTTCAGCCTCTTTCGGGAGCTGATCTACAAGGAAGCTGGCATCTCGCTTGGCAACGGCAAGCAGCAGCTCGTGGAGTCGAGGCTTTCAAAGCGTCTCCGACTCTGTAACCTGACCTCGTTCACTCAGTACTACAAATACCTGAATGAGAACGATCGGAATGGTGAAGAGCGATTGAAGATGATCAATGCTCTGACGACGAACAAGACTGATTTCTTCCGTGAGCAGCATCATTTCGACTATTTGAAATCCACCGTATTCCCCATGCTTGAGCAAAAAGCCAGGGAAACGGGGGAACGCAAAATTCGCATTTGGAGTGCAGCGTGCTCAACGGGCGAAGAACCTTACACGCTGGCAATGACGGTGGTTGATCATTTCGGCCCAACCGCATTTCATGGCTGGGATATTCGTATCCTGGCGTCAGACGTCGATACAGATGTGCTCAACCACGCACAGAAGGGTGTTTATGCGGCCGATCGAGTCTCCGATGTTCCTCCAGAAATCCTCAAGCGTCATTTTCTGAAGACATCGAAAGATCCCGAGGCTCCTGTTCAGATCCGCCCTGAACTCCAGGACCTGATCACTTTCCGACGAATCAACTTCATCGAACCACAGTGGCCAATTAACACGTATTTCGACATCATTTTCTGTCGCAACGTGATGATCTATTTTGACGAAGCCACACAGGATCGTTTGCTGAGTCGTTTTGCAGACCAGCTTGTCCCCAGAGGCCACCTCTTCATCGGGCACAGTGAATCCATCCTGCGTCTGGATCAGATCTATACGTCACTCGGCACCACAATGTACAGGCTCAATTCCGGCGTCGGGGCTGCAGCCAAAAAGGCTCCACCGACAGCTTCGAAGACTGAGGTATCGCCAGAGAAAGAAGGCAGGCCACAGAAGACGGATTCAAAACTCACTCCATCGCATAATCGTCGAGCAGACATTGGCGTGAAGCCGGCTGCGTCGAGTGACACTCCGGCCAGAGAGTCGGCCAGTGCCGGCGACATCAAACTTCCGACCCATGCGATTATCGTCGGGGAGGTGAAAGCCAGCGATGAACCACTTCGAATCACAACTCTGCTGGGATCCTGCGTTGCGGTTTGCCTGTGGGATCCGAAAGCCCGCATTGGTGGTATGAATCACTTCATGCTTCCGGCGAATACGATATCTGACGGTTCGTCTGCGACTTACGGCATCCATGCTATGGAACTGCTGATCAATGAGATTATGAAACTTGGCGGCGACCGAAGACGTCTGACGGCCAAGGTCTTTGGCGGCGGAGACGTGCTGGGTAAACGAGTCACCGACAATCCCGGAATGACCATAGGCGAGCAGAATATTAAATTCGCTCTTGAGTTTCTCGAGACGGACCGAATTCCCGTCATCGCCAAAGATGTTGGTGGATTGACGGGACGCCAGATTCAATTTCTGACACACACCGGTCAGGCCTTTGCCCGTCCTGTTCAGAAGATCGAAGAAAACTACGGACAGGAAGTTTCGCAGATGAAGCGGAGAACGCGTTCGTCTGCTGCGGATGAATCCCGCGTCGTCCTGTTTTGAGATGATTGATGCAAATTAATTCACGCCATGAGGGATCCCCGTGGAAAAAACAAAAGTCCTGATTATTGATGATTCAGCACTCATGCGTCAGCTGCTGACGGAGATTCTGTCGTCTGACCCGGCGATCGATGTCGTTGGCACGGCGGCTGATCCGTACGTCGCACGCGACAAAATCATGAAGCTGAATCCCGACGTACTGACACTGGACGTCGAAATGCCGCGAATGGACGGACTCACGTTTCTCGAGAAGCTGATGGCCAGCCGCCCGATGCCTGTCGTGATGGTTTCATCACTAACGGAACGAGGATGCGAAACGACATTTCGAGCTCTGGAAATCGGAGCGTTCGATTTCGTGACCAAGCCAAAACTCGACGTCGCGAACAGCATGTTGGAACTCCGTGATGAACTCACTCGCAAAGTCCGAGGGGCCGCAACGGCTCGAGTGCGTCTTCGCCCGGCATCTGCAAACAGCCAAGTCCCTGTCGCCAAAGCACCATTGGCGTCTGACGCATTGATCACAAGTACTCATAAGGTTCTGGCGATCGGCACATCGACCGGCGGAACAGAAGCGTTGTCGGATATTCTGACGAAGCTTCCGCCGGATGCTCCGGGTGTGGTCGCCGTGATTCATATGCCTCCTGGTTACACAAAATCCTATGCAGAAAGACTGGATCGCAGTTGCCGAATTCGCGTTAAGGAAGCAGAAGACGGCGATCGAATTCTGCCTGGCCACGCGTTGATTGCACAGGGGGATCGCCATCTGGAAGTCTTGCGGAGCGGAGCCATCTACTCGGTCAGAATCGTCGAGGGTGAGAAGGTCTCGGGCTTCCGGCCATCGGTCGACGTTCTGTTTCGGTCCTGTGCCAAATACCTCGGGACCAACGGGGTCGGTGCAATCCTGACCGGAATGGGACGCGACGGCGCGGAAGGACTTCTTGCGATGCGAAATTCCGGGGCCTACACCATTGCTCAGAATGAGGCGACTTGTGTTGTCTTTGGAATGCCCAAAGAAGCCATCACCATGAACGCTGCAGCCGCGGTGCTTCCACTGGATCGAATCGCCGGCGAACTCTTGAAAGCCGGTCAGGCTAAGAATGCTCAACTTCAGTCTTCGCTGGTCGCCAGTGGAGCGTCAAATTGATCACCTAACGGCAACAGTTAACACTCTGCTGAATAGTAAAAAAAATGATTCAAGTTCGTCGAATAATGGCCGTTTATCTTCACCGCCTGGCTAATCGCCTTTCTTACACAGGGTCTGTTCCGGGGCATGGCCTGGAATCTCACGTGGAGAAAGCGTTGCAGGGACCGGAGTTCGATGCCTCCATTCCCGGCGATGTGGAGCTGGCTGCCGGCGTGCAGGTCCTTCAGATTCTCTCCGGACAGTTGCAGCAGATGGCAACCGACATTCAGGATTCCGTGCTGGGTGTCAGCACGGGTTTCGCGGGAATGGCCCGACAAGCTGCCAGCTCTGTGCAGCTGTCTCAATGTCGAGTCCAAAGCCAGGAGGGCATGAACAAAGTCCTGGATGCTGCTCGACAGACTCTGACCCAGGTCGATACGATCGCGAGGGAAGCCCGAATGGTCGGGCTCAATGGTCAGATTGAAGCGGCTCGTGCTGGAGAGCAGGGAATCGCGTTTTCCGTCGTTGCCAACGAAACAAAATCGCTTGCCCTGCATGCCGCAACAACCAGCGAACTGTTGAAGAAAATGCTCAACGAACTCGCGGCATTTCATGAGCAGTTGGTGCAGGCCTTGCAGTCTTCAGAATCGACCAGCGAAAGCCTTTCCCGAGAAATCTCCAAAGCCGTCATGGGGCTGCAGTTTCAGGATCGAGTCAATCAGCAGATCGAACATATCGCCGAAACTCTGAATGCGATTCACGACCGAGCCGTCCCGATCACCGAACAAGTCCCATCGCGTGACGTGGACGCTCGACTGGAAGACTGGCGGACGTGGATGCGATCTCGTTCTACGATGGAATCGGAAAGAACGGTCCCTGGCAGCTGCTCAGGGGCATCAGCAACCCAGGGAGATGAGTTTGGATCTGTCGAACTGTTTTGATATCAGCTATTGAACTCACAGAATATGATCGTTTGCGAAAGTGGGCGAGACAATGGCTGGATCACCACGTCACCAAGGCGCAGAGTCAGGATTCACTGTAGCCGGATTCGTGAGAATTCGGTGCGTCTCCATGGAAGTCGTCCGAATTCTCACGAATTCGGCTACTGCATTAGACATCGCTCAGCCTGGATGTGTCCCAATCGATCCCGTCACGTCGACGTCGGCCGCGAAATTGGATCTTCCCGGGGAATCAGATCACCAATATCCTGCAACGTGACGTTCCCTCGTGGCCAGCTCAGCACAAAACGAGTTCCCTGCCCCGGTCCACCTTCGACGCGAACTCGCCCGCCGTGCTCCCGGAGAATTTTTCGACTGACTGGCAGACCGATTCCGGTGCCGCGAGCCCCTTTCGAGGATTCAAAGACGTTGAAGATCGCGTTGCGCTGGTCTTCGGGGATCCCTGGTCCATTATCACTCACGGCGACTAAAAGCATGTCGGCCGATTTGTCGTAACCAGTTTGCACGACAACTGCACCGTTTTCGGTCCCATCGACCGCATCAATCGCGTTCGATACGATGTTGAGCACCGCTCGATGAATCCCCTCAGCGTCGAACAACGAGATTGGAATATCGTCTCCCTTGCGAAACTCAATCGCGACGCCGCACTCGGCGGCACGAGCGGCCGCAAGCTGAGAAACTTCGCCGATCACTTTATTCAGGTCGGCTAACTGCAAAGACGGTACTCGATCCTTGCTGAAGCTCAGCATGTCCATCACCAGATCGTAAATTCGTGTCTGGTTACGTTCGACAATGTCGGAGCCCTGCCGAATCAGATCTGTTTGCTCCTTATCCAGCCCCATCCGAATCAGATAACTTCCGCCACGAACTCCCTGCAGAATATTCTTGATGTGGTGACTGAGCACGGTGATCGTCTGGCCCATTGCGGCAAAACGCTCAGCTTTGAGCATCGCGTCCTGGAACTGTCGCGACTCCAGAGCTAACGCGGCCTGTCGAGCGACCGTGATAACGGTCCGCAGATGCTCATCATTGAGTCGCATCGGTACGCCGGTTGACATGGCCTGATCATAAGGCGTTGTCGTGTCGAGATAGAAAACTCCCAGCAGATCCGAGCGACCTCGCATCGGCGCACAAATGGCTTCGCGAATACCTGCCGTCACAATACTTTGCCCCGTCTGGAATCGATTATCCAGACTGGCATCAGATGTTCTGACGGCCGTTCCATGGTGCAGCACGTAGTCCGTGATGGAACGTGATACCGGCATTTGCTGAGCATCCGAGGCGGGACTCTTGCCACGCGAGAATGCAATCGCGGTCAAATCAACCCCGACGGGATCTTTCAGCAGGACACAACCTCGATCCGCGTTAACCGCGTTCATGGTCAGGTCCAGAATCTTCTGGAGAAGCTCTTCCAGCGAATGAACCGGAGTCACAAGCTCTTCAGCGACATGGTACAACAACTCAAGGCCCGACTTGGGAGCGCCCTGGAGTGGCATTGCGTCAACACTGTTGACTCCGACAGTCTGAGCGAACACGGATGAATCAAGCGGCCGACCATCTTCAATGAATCGAATCTGATTAGCAGACACGACCGGCGGATGATGGCTCTCCGTAAGCTGAAATGCGATTACGCTTGAACCAAACTGCAGACTGTCGCCGTTTCCCAGGGCTCGCTCGGCAACTGGTTGCCCGTTCACCTTCGTGCCGTTCGCACTCTTAAGATCATTCAGCA
>CANHVD010000159.1 GCA_947463775.1 Planctomycetaceae bacterium
CGATGTGATATTCCCAATACCCATGAAAGAGGTACGGAGCCACAATCGCCACGAAGACACCTCCGAGCGCTCCACCAGCTGAAGTCAGAACATAGAACAGTGTGAGATGTCGTGGATGTGGTTTACTGCTGACAAGTTCACCATGGCATGTCATGCAGCAGGCAAACAATATCGTCGAATAAATAACGATCTGTTTGGTGATGTTGACGTCCGCACCTTCCTCGATAACCCAGCAGGCCACCGGGCAGCAGACGATCAGCAACAGTCCCCAGGCTCGGCGGTCATACCATTGTGGGCTGTCGAAGCAGATGATGAAGGAGATGAGATAAAGGCTAAGCGGCAGCACCCAAAGAAACGGAACCGTTGCGACATCGATGCAAAGCTGGTTTGTTGTCGCCAGTAACATGGCTGAGCTGCATGCTGCAAGTCCAAGCCACAAAAGCATTGATGCAATACTCGGACGAGGCACACGATGATCGACTGTTGCTGTCAATTCTGCAGGGTTGGCTTCCGTGGAAGTCACCAACGTCGCTTCTGTATTCGATACTCTCCACAGGCCTGCCGCGCACCACCCGGCCAGAAGAACATAGCCGCTATAGACAGTGGACCAGGAAAGGACCTGTTGTCGTAATGTCAGCCACGGTTCGAAGACAAATGGATAACTCAACAGCGCCAGAAGAGATCCGATGTTTGATAGAGCGTATAGCCTGTAAGGAGAGCGGCCGGGCGAAGTCTGACTGAACCATTTCTGCATCAGAGGGCCTGTGGACGACAGCATGAAGTACGGCCCGCCAACCGTTGCCAGTAACAGCAGGAGAATATGCAGGAGCGGTGACTGATCGGATGTGGGCTTCCAGCTTTCACCCGGCGAGATTGGCAGAAACAGCAGGGACGCTGCCAAAAGTATGGTATGTGTAATGATCTGAGCACGAGCCTTCAGATACACGCTGAGCAGGTGAGCATAGAGATAACCTCCCAGGAGAATAATCTGGAAGAACAGCATGCAGCTTGTCCAGATGGATGGGCCTCCTCCGAACCATGGCAAAATGAATCGACCGATCAGGGGTTGTACCTGAAACAGCAGAAAAGCGCTTACAAAGATGGTCAGGGCGAAGCGGAACATGGCAGTCCTTCGTTGGGAGAAGGCCGCACTTTACAGAGCCCTGCGATGAAGAGAAGTGAGTAGTCGCCCTGCTCTGTTCTAAGCCTGTAAACTCGGCCAGACAGTCCTTGCAAGGCTGACGGGGGCATGCAGCAACCTACCGCAGTCTGAACCTGCTGCAGCAGTGCTGTGCGCTGCACATAGCATGTGCAATCACTGCAATCCGGGCAGTCTTCTGCCTTGTCGCGACAGACCCACGATAGTGCTTTCAACAGCCAGTACGGAGTTCTGGGAGTGTGTCGCAATCACTCGGGGCCGGCAGGTCGAGAAGCCTGTGCTCTAAACCAGAGCTGGTTCTTCAGATTCACAGCCTGAAAAGACAATTGGATCAATCCACGAATTGCCGTTGTCCGTGTCTTCCACATGCAGCTCTGCTACGTTTCCGTTGACCGCGATCAGCGTCACGATCAATTGTCCAACTCGAATCGACTCGCCAGGGACAAGTTCAATCTGGTGGAGCAGCATGATGGGCGTGTACCTCTAAAAAAGACAACACTGACACTTCGAGGGTCGTGCATACAACAGTGAGAGAAGTGTCGTGAAAAAGACTTTCGGATGTCGCGATGAAGAACCAAGCAGAACGCTCAGCATGAACCTTCAATAACCAGAATCTTACGACGATCCCTGAAAAGGTGTGGGCGTTATACCGACGTCATCTCATTCCATCAATCGCGATTTGGAAATCTGTTTCAGGTTCATGGCAGCTTTTTTTTGCTACAGAATTTATTCGCGAGATCACTTCAATTCTGCAAGAAAGTTATTCCGCGCGAAATGTCTGTCGCTTTGCTGATGAACTAAGCAATCTCGCCTGTGAAACTTGCGAATTTTTTTGAGACTCGATCTTCAATGCAACAAATGCAGGGTTCGCACTTCGCGACAGATCGTAGACCGCATACAACTCCTGTATTCCCTGCGAGATTTTGAAACTTGACTTTGCTGTCTGCCAGTTTTCTGCGATTAGCACGAGTTTATTGGCCCGTTGTTTGCGAGAAGCTTGCTCCATGAATGCTGATTTGAATCCGCTCCTTATCAAAGAGGGGTTTCCTGCGTACGACCGAGTTTTGCCGGAGCACATTGCCTCTGCAGTAGAGGAGTTTCTGGTCCGTTGTCGAGAAATTCTCTGCAAGGTTGAATCTTCCGACGAAACATCATGGGCTGCTTTGCTGGATCCGCTGGAAGAAATCGATCTGTTGTTTGAGTACGGCTGGTCTCCAGTCGGGCATTTGTTGAGCGTCGCCAATTCTGACGAGCTTCGCGCGGCACATGATGAATCGATGCCGAAGGTGGTCGAATTCGGTTTGCAGATTCGGCAGAGTGAATCAATTTATCAGAAGCTGCTGGCTCTGCGCAACTCGACAGACTGGAGCAACTTCAGCAGTGCTCAGCAGCGAATTGTGGCCCGCATGATTCAAAGTGCAGAGCAGTCCGGGATCAGCTTAGTCGGCAAAGATCGTGATCGATTCAACGAAATTGAACAGGAACTGTCTCAGCTTGGAACGGACTATTCCAACAATTTACTGGATGCCACCAAAGCCTTTTCGCTGGATATCACGGACTCAGGTGATGCGGACGGTTTTCCCTCCAGTCTGCGGCGAATTGCGGCTGCTTCATGGACTCGAGCCGATGAGAATTCCGGCAAGACGCCAGCCACGCCTGAGGCCGGGCCGTGGCGTATTACTCTGGATCATCCGTGCTTTGGACCGTTCATGGAGCACTGTCGCAATCGAGAGTTGCGAGAAACTTTGTATCGTGCTTATGTGATGCGAGCTGGTTTCGGTCAGACAGATAATTCGCCATTGATCTCTCAAATCCTGAAGTTAAAAAAGGAACAGGCAAAGCTGTTGGGGTTTGAGTGTTATGCGGATCTGAGCCTGTCTCGCAAGATGGCTGGAGATGTGGCTGCCGTTCAGCAGATGTTCGACCGACTGCTGGCATCCTCGCATCATGTTGCCAAAAAAGAGCTTGAAGAGTTGCAGGAGTTTGCACAGAGCAATGGTCATGCAGGCTTGCTGGCTCACTGGGATATCCCGTTCTGGGCGGAACGACTACGTGAGCAACGTTATTCGTTTACCGACGAACAACTGAGGCCATACTTTTCACTCGACCGAGTCCTTGCTGGTTTGTTTGAGCTTTGCCAGTCACTGTTCGGGATCACAGTGCGTGCTGCAGATGGGACGGCACCGATCTGGCATTCAGATGTCCGTTTCTACCAGATCTTCAATGATGCCGGGACGCAGATTGCGTCGTTCTATCTGGATCCCTACTCGCGACCAAAGGACAAACGCGGTGGCGCGTGGATGAATGACTGTATTACCAGGTCGTGTGGCAAGCATGGCCTTCGATTGCCCGTTGCGCATCTGGTTTGCAATAGTACTCCGCCTGCAGATGGTGTTCCTTCGCTGATGACGTTTCGGGAAGTAGAGACACTGTTTCACGAGTTTGGTCATGGGCTGCAGCATATGCTGACCACAGTGGACTACCGTGACGCCGCTGGGATCAATGGTGTGGAATGGGATGCCGTTGAGTTGCCAAGTCAATTTATGGAGAACTGGTGTCTTCATCGTCCAACGCTGATGAAAATGGCCATTCATTATCAGACTGGTGAGGTATTGCCGGATGAGCTGTTCCAGAAACTACGTGATGCAAAAACGTATCGAGCTGCCAGTGTGATGTTGCGACAACTGCAGTTGGGAATGACGGACATGGCTCTGCATCATGGGTATGACCCTGAAAGTGGCGATACTCCGTTTGATGTCGAGCGACGAATTCTGTCGATCACAAGTATCCTGCCGCCGCTTCCGGAGAATCGCTTTCTTTGTTCATTCCAGCACATTTTTGCGGGCGGCTATTCGGCTGGCTACTACAGTTACAAGTGGGCTGAAGTTCTGAGTGCTGATGCGTTTGGAGCATTCGAGGATGTCGGACTTGATGATGAGAAATCTGTCGTGGAAACGGGGCGGCGTTTTCGAGACACGATTCTGGCTCAGGGGGGTAGTCGACATCCAATGGATATCTTCCGTGATTTCCGAGGTCGTGATCCGGATCCCAATGCCCTGCTTCGGCACAGTGGGCTTCAGTAAGTCTGTTGCGGTTTCAACGAAGAACGGTGACCACATGCTGATTCCCTGTGTCACCCGGAGCCTGCCCTGAAAGTTCTTTGCGTTGGCTTTGATTTGAGAGTACTCCTGGACCGTTTTTGAATGTGATCTCCTATGCAAGCTCCTCCAGAAAAACATTTTGATGTGCTCGTGATTGGTACCGGTCCCGGCGGTGAAGGGGCTGCTATGGAGGCTACCAAGCAGGGTAAGCGTGTCGGCGCCATAGAGCGAATGACACAGATTGGTGGCGCGTGTACTCATCTGGGGACAATTCCCAGTAAGTCTCTTCGAGCTGCCATCTATCGCCTTATGGATGTCAATTCGGCCCCGGTGTTTAAGCAATTGGGGATTAATCTGGAGGTCAGTTTTCGTGATCTACGCCGCAGTGCTCAGTCGGTGATTGATCAGCAGGTTGCAATGCGTCGCAGCTTCTACGATCGAAATGATGTCGAAGTGCTCTTAGGACAGGCGCGATTTCTGGATCCACATCGAATTCAGGTCGAGCATCCCGATGGTAGTGTCACAATTGCTCACGCAAAAAACTTCGTGATTGCGACGGGATCGCGTCCTTATCGTCCTCCGGAGATCGACTTTAGTCATCCGCGTGTTTTCGACAGTGATACCATTCTGAATCTGCCAGAGACTCCTCGGTCGATGACCATTTATGGAGCAGGTGTGATTGGATGCGAGTATGCATCAATGTTTCGCAACCTGCAGGTGAAGCTGAATCTCGTCAACACCAGAGCCCGCATGCTGGAGTTTCTGGACGACGAAATCTGCGACGCGCTGGCCTATCACATGCGCGATACGGGGGTGCGAATTCGTCACAACGAAATATTTGATAAGCTGGAAGCTTTCGATGATCACGTTGTGTTGCACCTCAAGTCAGGCAAGCAGCTCAAGAGCGATGTGTTGTTGTGGGCAAATGGACGTACCGGGAATACTGATAGTCTGGGACTGGAGCAGGTTGGAATTAAGCCTAATCATCGGGGTCAATTGGAAGTCAACACGCACTTCCAGACGTCACAGCCACACATCTATGCTGTGGGAGATGTGATTGGGGTGCCAGCTCTGGCCAGTGCGGCCTATATTCAGGGACGCTTTGCGGCTCGTCACCTTGGCAACAGCGATGCTGATCAGTTTAGGATTCAGGATATTCCAACCGGAATTTACACCAGCCCCGAAATCAGCAGTGTTGGTAAGACTGAACGCGAGTTGACCGACGAATGTGTGCCCTATGAAGTCGGACATTCGATGTTCAAGAATCTCGCTCGTGCTCAGATCATGGGTCGTCCAATTGGCATGTTGAAGATTCTGTTTCACCGCGATACTCTGGAGATTCTTGGAGTCCATTGTTTTGGCGTCAATGCAACAGAGATTATCCACATCGGTCAGGCCATTATGGCACAGCCCGGAACTGCGAATAGTCTGCTGTACTTCATCAACACGACGTTCAATTACCCCACGATGGCAGAAGCCTATCGCGTCGCTGCGCTGAACGGGTACAACCGTGTTAATTAGAGTTTTGTGAGGACCATCGAGGCCAGTTCATCAGTTATGCTCCTGCAGTCCCGCCGAGATCCTTTCGCCTTCATCAGGAAGCAAAGATCGAACGGCAAAAGAGAGCTCTTTACGATCAGCAGGGAGTGCGGTTCTCTCTGCTGATTGATCCGTAGCAAAATCTACGTACGTGCTCTTGTTGAAGGAGAGCGGCCGTTAGGAAACTCTGCGGATTGTCGACTAGACAGTTTCGGTGAAATGGGGCCGCGACTGCGGCGTCAATATCCCGTTGAGTGCAGTCTTTGCCAAGTGACGTTTCAGTCCGATTGACGCTTGAGGCTGATTGACGCTTGAGGCTGATTGACGCTTGAGATAGTCAAATCCGCCACGGCGCAGCGGAAGTACTGTGAGATGGAAGCACAGACCAACGTCGCTGGGGCAACGGGATTACTTCAGGGGGTTATTCCGCCAACGCGCCAACCTTGGTCGTAGTGGATAGACTTATCAGGCCGCGTCGGCGATCGCCTTGACTGGTTTCGGCCCAATCGATTTGGACCCATCTTTGTGACGTGCTTTCAGGTCGAACAGGCCAAAGATTTCTGAGGCGTTCATACTGAGCGTTACGTTTTCGTTATCGCCGTCGCCAAGTATCGCCTGAAACAACTCGCGTTTTTCCCGAAGCACGCGGTCGATACGTTCCTCGATCGTGTTCTTGCAGATGAACCGCGTCACAATGACAGGGTTCTTGACGCCTATTCTGTGAGCGCGATTAATGGCCTGATCTTCAATTGCAGGATTCCACCAGCGGTCGTACAGAAACACGTAGCCTGCAAACTGCAGATTCAAGCCCACTGCACCGGTGCCATAACTCATAAGCAGAATATGCTTGTCCGGCTCGGCCTTGAACCTGGCCAGAATTGGTTCACGTTGTTTTGTCGGCACGCCACCGTGATAGATCAGCGGATTGAATTCTTTGAGATGTGGCTCGAGCCAGTCAATGGTTTTCGTCCACTGACTGAACAGGATGGCCTTTCCACCGCTGGCTGCGATTTCTTCCATGTCAGCCATCAGGCGTTCAAGCTTTGCGCTTTCGCCTGTCAGTGGATCGTAGTTTGTGATCTGCTTGAGTCGCAATACGAGCTCAAAGACGTGCTGAACGGTTATGGAATCGCCCAGGTCATTGAGCTGCACGACGCCTTCTTTTTCTGCTGTGCGATAGGCCAGTTCCTGAGCGTCCGTGAGTTCAAGTTCCGCGTCCCGGTCGATTCGAGGCGGCATGTCCTTCATCACGAGATCTTTGGTTCGCCGCAGAATGTATTTCTTGGCCAGCTTCGAGAGTTGGCGAAGGTCCGGGCTGGCCGCCTTCGGAATAACCTCCATGAACTCAAAAAGAGCACCCAGTTCCTCGGGCCGATTTTCTATAGGTGTACCGGTCAAAGCCCAGCTTCGCCGTCGACGAATCGAACGAGCCACTTCAGCCGTACGCGAGTCACGATTCTTGATTCGTTGTGCCTCGTCGAGCACCAACAGGTCAAATTTAGGTTGCTCATCATCCGGGATTTCAGCGATATCGCGAGCCATCAGTTCGTAGTTGGCCAGCAGTACCGGGATTCCGGGCATGGTCCACAACATGCGGCGCCTTGGTCCGTTGCCTTCGACTGTAACCACGGGCAGTTCTTCAGCCCATGTCTTGAATTCTCGCTGCCAGTTTGGAATCAGCGGTTTCGGGCAGATGAGTACAATTCGTTTTGCCTGCCCGCTGCGGAGCAGAAGTCGGATAGCAGTGATCGTCTGCATGGTCTTGCCAAGCCCCATCTCGTCGGCCAGTAATGCCGCCTGGCTGGCAAATAGCCATGCAATTCCTTCATATTGATAGGCGAATGGCTCGAAGGGCATAATGAGTTCCTGGCCAGCCAGCCAGGATTCGAGGGGCGGCTGAAGCAAATAGAACAGGCGATCCTGCAGCGACAACGCGTCGGCCGGCGGCTTAATTCGCGTGGCTTTGCGAGGCTTATCGGGATCGACAGGTTCTGAAGTCTCCGGCTTTGGCGGTGCAATTTTCCGCAATTGCGTGCCATCGGAGGTCGTTGAATCCAGTTTCGGCGGCATGAATTCCATACCGTCGGGAAGCGTCAGGCCTATGCACTTCATCGGGATGCGACGTGCTGTCCATGACGGTACGAAGTCGAGCACTGTATTCAGAGAATATCCCTGAGTTTCGATCGTCGGCAGCCGTCCCAGAGCGGGATTGAATCCGGTCTGAGCAACGTCGACCCTGGTAGATCTGCGCGCTTCTGCAATCAATGCCGGGTCGATCGTCAGTATTTCACTGGTTGTGGATTGCTCGGGGTTCCCAGAAACAACTGTTGCATCCACCGTCGCTTCATTCGGCCAATTGCTCATGACGCGTGCCTCACATCCTTGCCTGACGAAAATGCATGCAGATCAAGTACTCTGCAAACATTATCTTGCGAACACCGTCTTTATGGTCTCTGCAAGTGCCTCTCGTACACGTTCCAGCGGCTCTGCCAGATCAGCACTGTCAGGAAGGAGATGTTTCTGTTTGGACAGAAGTTCTGCATCCACACCGTGAGCTTCATGGAACCTGAGAATGTTGCCACCGATGCGAAGCGTTCCCCCCTGCTCTGCAATCTTTGTGCGAGCGTCATTGGTACAAGCCACCGGGATGTGCGTGTGGTTGCGAAGCTCAAGCAGATGCAGGTTACTTGTGACGATCAGGCTGGGTTTGATGGCCACACGATCCAAAAGAGTGCAGCCGATTAGTTCGCCCAGCAGCCAGGGACGAAGCGTTTCCCCGAACAGAATCTCCTGAGTGCGATTTGGCTTGACCGGAGTTGTACACTGAAACTCAAGAGGACGCCCATTCTGATTCGTAATGAGCAGTCCGCCGATATGGCCGCGTCCTTCGACTTCCATGGTTTCCATGAAGCCCAATCGCAGTGGATCAGTTTTCGCCGCCCCTGACATTCCGTCGTCTTTCCTCGGGACTTTTTCCGATGTTCCTGTTCCGGCAATTCCTGCCGAACGCTCCCTGATCCGGTCGCTCAGTATACGATAGCAACCGGCTTCTTTCTGTTGACTGATCGTCGATAGGTTGGGGGAAGCTTTAGTGAAGAGCCCATCAGTCGACCATGCCAGCGGGATAATTCTATTTGTAACGAATCATTTCAACATAAGGTTACGCAGGGAAACTCCGGCAGTGTTTGCTGCTGCCACCAATGGGGCTGACGCCGTCGACTCACTCTTGTCGAGTTTGTCGTTCGAGTCTGTTGGTGCGAGATTATTCCGCCGTGTTGGCGCGTGAGGGCTTGAGAACTCAAATCAGATGGAGGCAGCTTTTTCACTGTGCTTAGCAACACGGACACAAGATCATTGTGCAATTATTGCGGTGTCATAGTCACGCGAAGCAAGTAGGTGCAGATTGAACTGCCGCGGTCGGTCGCTTCAAGCATTACGATGCGGTAGGTATCGTCACGAGGTAATGTGACTTTCAGAATGGCATCAGAAGTCTCCGCCGTATCATCTGCAGTTTTCAGGATTTGCCCGGCCGAATCAAACAGCGTCAATTGAGAATCACATGGTGACCCAATTCGGTCAGCCGTGACTTCTGCCAGAAGTACCTGGCCCGCAGTTCCCTGGAACTCGTAGACGTCAACATCTTTCGGTTGTGAAATCAAACCCTGAATCGTCGTTCCGAGTCGGATCGGCTGAGCTTTTCGAAGACCGTCATTCGGTTCTGATTCAGCAACCAGCAGCCCTCCGGAAATCACCGGTATCGTGAAGTGTTCTGAGCTGCCATGTTCGCTGCTGGCCGTGATTGTCAGTGAGTCCCCAACAAAGTCGGCAGGAATACTGAGCGAAACTTCAGCCTGAGTGTCGCCTACGTCGTTTGCCTCCACCTTATCCGGAGGAGCCGACTTTTCTTTTTTTACAATGCTGAACGAAACGGGCAGCGCGTTCTCCGTACACGTAATCCCAGTGATCTGATCCATTTGGAGTCCGCGAATAATCAAAACTTTTGTAGTTTCCATGGCACTCGCGGATGGTGGGGCAAGAGCAATCGCGGGTGGCACCGTCATTTTGATTGCAGGAGGTGCTGGCATCGGTTTCTCGTCTGCAAGCGCGGGACTGAAGAGGCCGATGATTTGAGAACACAAAATGGCCGTCACGGAAAGTCGGATTGTGTTGGTGATGGTTTTCACGAATAGAGTTCCTGAATCAACTCTCCCTGATCAAGGATTTCAACCGGACGACCATCAGGTGTATAGATTTGGCGACGCGGCG
>CANHVD010000160.1 GCA_947463775.1 Planctomycetaceae bacterium
CGAACGATCCACAACTGTCCCCAGACCAATCGCACATAAACGCCAACCAATATGACCAGGGCCGCTGCGATACCATCCAATAAACGTTCCGGGGCACCCAACAGAATCGCTCGGAAGGAAAAGAATACGGCCATTGACAAAACGGCCATCAGGATGATCGCAATCGTCAGATCTTCCATGATCAGGATCCTTACGGTGAAACCCTGGCAAACCGCGAACCGACAGGCACCGTCCAGGTTCCCGCATCAAAAATGGGGAAGGTCATCAGCATTGATTCGTGTTGCCCGAAGTGTGAAAGAAAGAAGAGCCTGCACGGCAAAGCGCGCCAGATCGCACGCTTTGGTCAGTCCCAACCAGACTTATACACGAGAAAACGACGGACTGAAACTGCGGCGCGAAGTTTGCTTAGATCGTTCGAGAAGGATCACGAAGGTTCATTTTCTGCTGAAGGGGACATGTCATGACTGTGTTCGTTCGTTCTGCCAAAGTCTCGACGGTATTGCTGTTGGTTATCGCTGTCGTGCTGGTTTTGTTGTTCTCAATCAGCCGTACGCTGGGATTGACGAAGTCCGCGTCAGCACAGGACGACAAGCCATCTGCTGAGAAGGTCCCTCCGAGCGCTCCTCCTTCAGCCGACAAGAAGGACGAGCCCGCCACAGCGTTATCGCGATTTATGAGGCAGAAGCTTCATGCGTCGAACTTGATTCTGGAAGGCCTGTGTACCGAAGACCTGAAAATGGTCTCTGAAGGATCAGCGTCGTTAAAGAAAATGAGCACCCAGGAAAACTGGCGGGTGTCGAACGATATGATGTATCGTCGGTACAGTACGGAGTTCGTGAGCGCGGTGGAAGAGCTTCAGAAGGAAGCCGAAGACAACAACATGGATGGCACGTCGATGGCGTGGGTCAATGTTACTATGAAGTGCCTGAAATGCCACGAATGGGTCCGCAACGCTGTGTTCGCTGATGGAAACAAGTAGGTACCCTGTTTCGTAAGTCAGCGGATCGCGATTCTATTCAGGCCATTCAGCGGTACGCAGGGATTGAATTCCGGTGAAGTCGATTTTGAAGCTTTGGAGGTAGCGAGCTTTGTAAATCTTTCCGCTCCGGATTCCTCAATACCTTGGTTTTTCCTGAATCTCGGCCGTTCAGAGTGCCCAACTTCTTTCGGCACACCAAATGCAATTCGTCGCTGAAGCCTCTGTAGGCTCATCGTCATGTCATCCGACGGACGTAGTGCAGTGCGTATTTTGAAGCATCTCGCAGCACTGCCAGATGCTAATTCTCAGCACGGTTTGAGTTAAAGCCGAGTGTTCGAGGGATACCTTTAGAGGATAGCCTCAATCCTGGCCGCGCACAGAACAAGATCTTCTCTGTCAATCAATGTTCCAGAAAACGACCATGGAGAGTCTGATGTTTCGCTTATCCCCAATTGGTGGTCTTAAGTCTGGCCTCGTCGCCCTGATGATGTGTTCTGCTGTGATCACACTGGTGGAACCGTTCAGCAAAGGGACCTCAGCAGCAGTTCAGGACGAGATAGCCGCTCCGGCAGATGAACGTAACATGGAGAAGTTTATGGCGCGAAAACTGGCTGCGGCACAAAGAGCATTGGAGGGCGTATCGCGGGGAGACTTTGAGCTCATTCGAAAATCATCTGCAGAAATGTCCGATCTGAGTCGTCATGAAGTCTGGGAGCGGATGGCCAGTGCGAGATTCGTGCAGGATACGGCCGATTTTGTCACGGCCACCGAGTTCCTGGATCGGATGGCAGAAGCTGAAGATTCCGAGGGTGTATCGCTGGGATTCATGCGGCTCACCATGACATGTGCAAACTGTCATGCACATGTCAGAAGCTCCAGTGTCGCACTTAGACATCTCGATCGCAGCCAGGCAGTCGCAGGACGCTGATCTGCAAAACGCTCGATAACAAATTCCATTACGCCGCCAACGAACCTGGCTGTCGTTTTCAGAGCATCAGGAGGATCAACCCCGTGTTAGTCACAAGGGATGTGTTTTGCCATGCTTCGCCTCGTTGTTGCTGAGTCCTCGGCTGAGAACATTAATCAAAAATCGGACCGAGACATCGTTCTGGCGGTTAGTCTTGAACGTCGTCTTCAATGCGATATGCAGATGTCTGCGCGAGTCCATGTGTCGGATGATCAGGTTCAACTCTTTGGTGAAGTTGCATCGTGGTATCGCAAACAGCAGGCGCAGGAACTGGCACGCGAACTCGCTCCCCAGTATCGGATTCGGAATGATATTCGCGTGACCAATGCCTGATTCATCGCAGGGACTATTTTGATTTGAGATCTTCGTCCCGCATATAGTCGTGACAGGCAATGCATGTTGCTGTCAGGCTCTGCTGAAAGTAGGCGGCTCCTGCGAGGTTTCGATTGTTTGCCTCTCGTTCAAGTCTTGCGGCCTGTCTCATGAATTCCATTCGGAAGTGCTCGTAGACATCCTTATCGTCTGTTTCCTTCTTCCAGCCGGAAGGATGTTTCAGGCTGACCAGTTTGAGTGATTCGGCAGATCTGGCAATCTTCTCAAAGTCGTGCGTAACCAACCCTGCCAGAATCTGTTCCGCATGATCCAGCTTGGCGGCCATGACATCCTTGGCTTTTGGATCTTTCTCTGCTGACCTTCTATTCTCATCCCGAACGGGAATTGGCGTCACCTCATCACTGAAAAGTGCGTCCGTGTCACACTTGAAAGCACATGTGACAATAACAGCAAGTCCAACAACCAACAGATTTGATCGGAATCCCATGACTTTACTCCTGTCTGCAGCGATCCTTGACTGATCTGAAGTGATTTTCACTTCCGCTCAGGCGCGAATAAGCAAACAAGGTTCCAGTCCCTGAGATAAAGCTTATTCACTGCCAGTCAACTTCTTCGCGTTAGTCGAATAGTCCGCTTCGTTCAAGTTTCTGTTCTGCACCTCTTAGTCATTCTCTCCCGCAGATTGAGCCGGTTTGATACATTTCACGGATCCTGACACTGGACCCTGATCGCCTCACTGAGCCCCACTGCTTTTGCGGAGTGCCCGAAATGTTTAGAACCGTCTTTGCATTGCTGATCCTTTCGGCCAGAGTGAGTTTTTCAGAGGCTTCCAGTGTCGAAGACGCCAATGAGATCCTGACCGCCGCAAAGGTCAGTGGAGGCTTCGTTGTTCACCTTGGCGCGACCAATGGTGAACTCACTGCCGCACTGCGATCGGGTGACTCAATTCAGGTTCAAGCTCTGATCGAAGACACCGCAACGACCGAAAACGCCAGAAGGACCATTCATGCCACAGGCAAATATGGCAATGTTTCTGCTCTGCAGTTTTCCGGGGAGACATTGCCCTATATTGACAACCTCGTCAATTTGATCGTCGTTGAGAATCAGGGGCGTGTTTCCGATGACGAAATCCTGCGTGTGCTCGTGCCGAACGGAGTCGTATTAAAGCGGGGCGCAGACAGCAATTGGCAGAGAACTGTTAAGCCGCGTCCCGACAACATTGATGAATGGTCCCATTATCTGCATGACGCGACAGGCAATGCTGTTGCTCACGATGATGTCGTCAATTCTCCTCGACACCTGCAGTGGGTCGGTAGTCCCCGTTGGTCTCGTCATCACGACCGAATGGCCAGTATGAGTGCCCTTGTTTCCACAAACGGTCGCATGTTCTACATCATGGATGAAGGAAGTCGAATCTCTGTTCAGTTGCCCTCCAAGTGGAAGTTAATTGCACGAGATGCCTTCAACGGAACCATTCTCTGGAAGCGAGACATAGCGGAATGGCAGAACCACCTGTGGCCACTCAAGAGCGGTCCAACCCAATTGTCGCGACGACTTGTTTCTTCTGCTGACGAGGTTTACGCACCACTGGGCTTTGAATCTCCGACGATTGCTATGGACGCGGCCACTGGCAAAGAATTGAGGACTTACGAAGGTACTGATGCGACGGAAGAAATCATTCATACCAATGGTCTCCTCTTTATCGTTGTTCGAAAAGGCAAAGCAGAGCTCGCAGATTATGCTCCGGCCAACGGTCGCGTTGGTGATCAGGCGAAAGTGAATCAGGAGTTCTTCTGGAACGAAGAACCTCGCGTAGTGATGGCGTTTGAAGCCTCGACGGGGAAGAAGCTATGGGCGAAGCAAACCGGAATTGCTCCTCTGACGTTGTCGGCTGACGGAGATAGCGTCTTCTTCCACGATGGCGAAAGCCTGAACGCGTTGGATCAGAAAACCGGAGAATTGCGATGGACGACTGAACCAGTCACTCGTCGAAAACAGTTCACCTTCAATTTCGGCCCGCGTCTTGTGATTTATAAGGAAGTGGTTCTCTACGCCGGTGGCGACGGGCGCATGATCAGCGTGGACACCGCCACTGGAAAGCACCTTTGGGAAGCCGAGCACCCGAACTCCGGATACCAGTCGCCTCAGGATCTGATGGTCGTCGATGGACTTGTCTGGTGTGCACCGACAACTTCAGGGAAAGACACAGGAGTTTTCACGGGCCGCGATCCACGCTCGGGAGAAGTCAAAAAGTCGTTTGCACCAGACATCGACACCTATTGGTTTCACCATCGCTGCTATATCTCAAAAGCGACCGATAATTTCCTGATCCCATCACGCACCGGGGTCGAATTCGTTGACTTCAAAAATGAGCACTGGGATATACATCATTGGGTTCGTGGTGGTTGTCTTTACGGCGTAATGCCCTGCAATGGACTGACCTATACGCCGCCTCATAACTGTGCGTGTTATCCGGAAGCGAAGCTCTACGGCTTCAATGCGCTGGCTCCGATGGCAAAAACACGGCCCATTCCCGGCAAAGTTCCGGAAGAAGGCCGACTTGAAAAAGGCCCCGCGTTCAGTGACATGCTGCCTCCGGCAGTTGACTACTCAGGCAAGGACGACTGGCCTACGTTTCGGCATGATCAAAAACGAACAGGGACTTCACGACAGGAGATTCCTGCGAAGGTCGGCATCAAGTGGGATATCAAGCTCGGTGGAAAGCTTACCTCGCCAGTTGTTGCGGAGGGGATGGTTTTTGTTGCGCAGACGGACTCTCACACCCTGCATGCTCTGGATCAGAAAAATGGCGGCAGCCTCTGGACTTTTGTAGCCGGAGCAAGAATTGACTCACCACCAACAGTCGAACGTGGGCAAGTCGTTTTTGGCTGCACCGATGGTTGGGTTTACAACCTTCGGGCTCAGGATGGCCAACTGGCATGGAAGTATCGTGTTGCTCCGCTGGATCGTCGAGCGATGGCTTTCGAGCAACTGGAATCGCTCTGGCCTGTTCACGGAAGTGTGTTGATCCGTGACAATGTCGTCTGGGCTGTCGCCGGGCGTTCCAATTTTCTTGATGGAGGCCTTCGTCTGGTTCGACTGGATCTTGCAACGGGAAAGCAGTTGTCGGAGACCATCATGGATGAGACGAATCCGGAAACGGGTAACAACATGCAGGAGAAACTTGAAATACTCCAGATGCCTGTCGGATTACCGGACATCCTGAGCAGTGATGACAAGTTCGTCTACATGCGTTCGCAAAAGTTTGATGCAGATGGAAATCGCGTTGAGATTGGCCCTGTCTCCGGAGACTTTGTCAAACAAGGGTCGGCTCAGCGAGGGGAAGGCGTCCATCTGTTTGCCCCGATGGGATTTCTGGACGACAGTTGGTTTCATCGATCTTATTGGGTTTACGGCCGAAGTTTCGCGGGAGGTCATGGAGGCTATTATCAGGCCGGTCGATTCGCTCCGTCGGGCGATATAATGGTCAACGGCAATGGTTACATCTTTGGGTATGGTCGAAAGCCTGAGTACTTTCGTTGGACTACGACACTGGAGCGGCAGCTTTACTCTGCGGCACCAGAACCTCCGGAGGTGCCGGAGAACTTTGGAAAACAAACAGACCCTGGCGCCGCAGAACCGGCGTCATATGTTCAGTTTCCCCGCAGCCCAAGTCTCGACCCAACCGGTAAGCCAATCACAGTTGAAGCGTGGATGACGACAACAAATCCTAATGGTGTGATTGTCGCTCGTGGGGGTCCTGCGGAAGGATTCGCTTTAACGATGGAAACGGGCAAGCCGACTTTCCATGTGCGTACTGATTCAACTCTTTCCACAGTCTCCGGAACGAAACGCATCGTTGGCGGGTGGCATCATATTGTTGGTGTGCTTACCGCAGAGAAGGAGATGCGACTTTACGTGGACGGAGAGCTGGTGGGTGAAGGTAGAGCATCCGGATTACTGACAAAAGATCCTGCTCAAGGACTTGAGATTGGCGGTGATCTCGGCGGATCTGTTGGTGACTATGGTCAGCCGTTTCAGTTTGTCGGAATCATCGACGAAGTGCGACTTTACTTCACTGCTGTTGACGATGCGGCCGTTGCGCAGAGATTCAAGGATGATTCGGAATTATCCAGCGACCCTGCTCTGGTGGTGACTTTCGATGATGGCACTGCACGTGACATGTCGGTCTACCGAAACAACGGCACTTTGATGGGTGTGAAAGTTGCGAACGGAAAAATGGGCCAGGGAGCCCAACTGACTGCTAAGCAGTCAACGGGCGCGAAGAAAGGCAAGAATGCAGCGAAGGGGAACGCAAATGCACAGAACGCAGCCAATTCGTTGATTGAACCACGCTGGAAGACGGATGTTCCGATTTATGTCAGAGGCATGGTGCTCGCTAGCTTGCATCTATTCATTGTCGGTCCGCCGGATATCATCGACGAAGAAGCGACGTTTCAGAAATTGACAGAGAAAGATCAGGAAGTCCAGAAGCTTCTCGGAGCACAGGATTCTGCCCTGGAAGGTCAACAGGGAGGAATCCTTGTGGCTGTCGACGCCGAGACCGGAGAGACACTGCACACTGTTGAGCTTGAAACCTTACCGTCATGGGACGGATTGGTTGGGGCTCAGGGGATGCTGTTTCTCACGACTCTTGATGGAAGAGTCCTGTGCTTCTCCGGACCGTGAAATCCGATCCCCAACTCCATACTGTCTTACTGAACTTGAGTTTGTTCTCCTCAATGCGGGCTGCGGCAATAGATTCGTCGGTTTTTTGGGCCAGGAAAGAGAGAGGTTTTTTGGCACTGCGCCAGAGTAGATGGTCTGTTCAGCCTGGCTCCGTGCGCTATCGTTTAACTACTAAAGACTTCACTCGGTGAAGGCGAAGGCAATTGCCGCGACGCTGTCGACTGCCGGCCGAAACGTGAATTGATCAGACAGCGATTACGCCGATACACAACCGCACGACTTGGGTGTGTACGTGTGGTTAGTATCCTTTTGTTTCAGCTCCAACCATGAGGTGTTGCGAGGTTAAGTATCCTGCCAACCTGAGCCACCAAGTCTGGCTAAGCTGCGGTGACTCGCTTCCACCGACCCGAATAATTGCCACAATTCGACCCTTTCAGGGTTTGATATAGGCAGACTGTTCCGAAAAACCGGGTGTTTTCGCCGCCACGAAGTGAGTTGGGCTAGTTTTTCCGTGCGTTTCCCAGGGTGGGCTTCTCAAGATGCAACGGCATAGACGCGGTGGGGTTATGTCCCGGCAGTACTACTCACTGAGAATTTGTGTAGACGCTGCGAATTTGTGACAACCTTGCCGGCAATGAAGCCCGGAATTCAGGCGAAAAGAACGGATACATGCTCAAGAGTGCTGGTCAAGATCGGCCATTCGTATTGCTGACAGGAGCGACAGGCCTCGTCGGAGGGCTCGTCCTTGCGCGACTATTAAGCTGTGAATTGCCCGTGGCTGTCCTTGTCCGCGGCAATCGTCGGCAGTCGGCGCAGGAACGTATCGAATCGCTGATGCGCAGGCTTGAAGAACGATTCCAGCGCTTGTTCGTTCGTCCAGTGGTGCTCGACGGAGAACTGTGTTCTGCGGGACTTGGGTTGTCAGGGACAGATCATGCCTGGTTAAACGCGAACTGTGGAAGTGTCATTCACTCCGCAGCAAATCTCCTTTTCAAGCCAGCCAGTGAGCATCCGGATAATGAGCCCTATCGAACGAATGTGGACGGCACCCGGAATCTGCTCGAATTAGCTTCCTCTGCAGGAATCAATGAGTGGCACTATGTATCAACAGCCTACATCGCGGGATTGAGAACAGGTCGCATTCTGGAACGAGAGTCAAACGTCGGCCAGGAGTTTGGCAACGACTATGAGCGCAGCAAAACAATGTCGGAGCAAATGCTGCGTCAGTCACAACAGATCACTTCGCTCACGGTGTATCGGCCTTCAATTGTTATTGATCTGCACCCAACAACCAGCATGAGGTCGGATCAAACGATCAACAGTGCATTCGTTATGTTTCAGGCGCTGAGTCAACGTTTCGGACTTCCGGAGCGAGGTGATTGGTTTCGACGTCTGGGTTTCAGTGGCCATGAACGTAAGAATATTGTGACTGTTGACTGGGTCGCGGCGATGATCGCGGAGATTTACCGTCGCCCTGCTCTTCACGGAGACACCTATCACCTCACCAGCGCCGCTGGAACATCCGCTTCGGAACTGGAAGATGGTTTTCGGGCTGCTGTCCTTGAAGGTGGTGTGAAATTGCCATCGCGACGAGTAGAGGCAATGGCACAGATTGATGAACAGGCCGCGCCATTTGTGGCGGCGTTTAAGCCTTACTTCAAGGATGATCCGGTGTTTGACCGCACAAACACTGTTCACGCCATGCAACTCTGCAAAGAACCAGACTTGCCGCAACTGACAGTGGAACGTCTTCGCGACTTTTGCATGCGACAGACTAAACCGGGAGGACCACCGACTGTGCTGCGGCTAACTCCTTCCGCGTGGGATCAATTCAGACTCGATTGCGATCGAAGCATGGATCAGGCCGATTTGTCGCCAGCCAACGTTTTCGGGATCGAAGTCTGTGGCCCCTGCGGTGGACAGTGGGTTGTTGAAGAAAACAGCCGCGGCTGGACTGTCAGAACTGCTCACGCCGGAAACGCGTCTTCTCGCATAATTGTTTCCTCCACAGTCTTTGGGGAACTGACAACGGGTCATAAGACAGTTGCACAGGCGTTAGCGGCAGGAGTGTTGTTGACTGAATCAGATTTTTATCATGATCACCACGCACTTCAGGACCGTACCCTTCAGCTTGGTCCATCAACAGGCTTGATTGAAAGCTTCTCAAAACTGATTGCGGCTGTTGAGCGACATGCGAATCAGGCTACCAGCAAGTCGGAGGTCGCTCATGTCCGCTAGACCTTCCAAATCTGCAGGGGTTGAATCACAAGTCGTTATTGTGGGCATTGCCTGTCGTGTTCCCGGAGCGGACAGCGTAACAGAATTCGCTGACTTGCTTTTCAACGGACGAACGGGCTATGGCCAACTTCCACCGGATCGATGTGATCGAGACCTGTATTTTGACTCACAAAAAGGGAAAACCGGAAAGTCATACACGACTCTCGGAGGAATCGTTCCTGAGCGTCCGCTGAATCGAGAAGTCTGCCCACTGCCTTCTCAGACCGAATCACTCTTCGACGCTGCTCATGTGCAGTTTGCCGAGGTGGCAGCAACAGCCTGGCGGAATGCGACTTTGCAACGGGAAGATTCTCGTCTGCAGCGGACTGGCGTTTACGTCGGACACTCTGGCGGCACTAAATCCGGTGGAGGACTAAGCCTCGGGACACAGATCGAAGAGGCGCTTTCGTTCGTTGATGATATTGATGCATTCCGTCAGCTTCCTGAGAACGTTCGTCGACAGATTATTTCTGAAGTGGCTCATTCCGTTCGAGAAGTCCGTCCTTCTCGCCGTATTGGTGCTGTTCCGAGTTTTCATGCTTATCAGGCAGCCGCGTTAGCATCGCGGGTTCTGGGCCTCACTGGTCCACGGTCTGTCATCGACGCCGCGTGTGCTTCATCTCTGGTAGCCTTGTCTCAGGCAATACTCGCGATTCGAGCAGGCCGACTGGACAGCGCGATCGTGGGGGGAGCGACTTACAACAATGTTGACAACCTGATTCTCTTTTCTCACTCCCAGGCCTGCACGGCCACAGATTCGCGACCATTTGACGATGGTGCCAGCGGTCTTGTGAGTTC
>CANHVD010000161.1 GCA_947463775.1 Planctomycetaceae bacterium
ACTCTGGTCTGCGTGTTAGGTGACTTCGGACGTACTCCCAAGATTAACGCCAACGCTGGCCGCGATCATTGGAACTCGTGCTACACGGTGATGCTGGCCGGAGGCGGAGTTCGGCAGGGCTTTGTCTACGGAGCCAGTGACCGAACCGGCTCCGTTCCTGCAGAGTCTCCTGTCAGTCCTGGCGACGTCATGGCCACGATTTATCGTCTGCTGGGCATACAGTCCACAACACAAATCCTTGATGCCCTGGGCCGACCTCATGAAGTTGTGCCCCAGGGACGAGTGGTCACTGAGATCATGAGTTGAGCGTTCGGCTATGACATCATCGCTTGTGATCGGGCATGCCTGAATTGCCGCGGCAATCACGGACGATATAACGTCCGCCAGTGCGAACAGTGGGGATTGTTCCTGATTCCCGCGTACTGGCTGGTCAGTTTTGTCTTACGGTTTCGCGGCTATGATCCGTATCTCGACAATCCTTTTGAGCCGCCGCCGGAATAGCTCATATCCGACGGCACGAACCAATTCTGACCGGAGCTGCTCTCCATGAACCGACGAAGATTAGGCACCAGCCCTCTGACAGTTTCTGATATCTGCATGGGGACGATGACATTCGGTACACAATGCGACGAAAAACTGTCTTTCGAAATCATGGATCGAGCGTACGCGGCTGGCATTGATTTCTTCGACGCCGCTGAAATGTATCCAGTGCCACCGACGGCAGAGCTCTTTGGCCGCACTGAAGAAATCGTAGGCCGCTGGCTGAAAACGAAACCGCGTGAGTCCGTCATTCTGGCCACCAAGATTACCGGCCCTGCTCACGGATGGTTCGTTCCGCCCGTTCGGCATGGTCACTCGGCTCTGGATCGAGTTCAGATCATGCGAGCTGTCGAGGCCAGTCTTCGCCGACTGCAGACAGATTACATCGATCTGTACCAGACTCACTGGCCCGATCACGGCGCACGCTATGAAGATGTCCTGGAACCGCTGAACGAACTCGTCAAACAGGGCAAGATTCGTGTCATCGGATGCAGTAACGAAACCTGCTGGGGACTTATGAAGAGTTTGGCAGCCTCAGAGAAACATGGGCTCTGTCGCTACGACACCGTGCAGAATAACTTCAGTCTGATCAATCGCCGCTGTGAAAGTGAACTGGCTCAGGTGTGTCGCCGAGAAAACATTGGATTGCTACCGTTCTCACCATTGGGCGGTGGTGTTCTGACCGGCAAGTATATGCACAGCGATCCCCCCGGCGCGAGGTTCACTGAGTATCGCAAACTGGGAGAACGTCAGCAACGACTGGCGGATCGCTTCCTGAATGATCGAGTCCGTGAAACAGTGAGCCGACTTAAAGTCATCGCCGACGATATCGGGGTAACTCTGACAGCACTCTGCATCGCCTGGAGCAAACAACACGACTTTGTAGCCTCAACCATCATCGGAGCCACCACCGTCGCGCATCTGAACGAAAGCCTCGGCGCTGACGGACTGATTCTTGACAAAGAAACACTGCGGCGAATCGATGAAATCGATGTGGCGATTCCAACCCCGATGAAAGAAGACGGGCTGCGGCGCCTATAAGACATTACAGCCCTCAGTCGATCACAAGACATTTCGTTGCGGGAACCTCTTTAGCCGCCGGGCACAGTGACCGGCTGGCCGTTATGTCTCGCGCTGAGGCTCAGGATAAACGGCACGGCTTCCCGAGCCCACTCGGCAGGTTTCGGATACATCTCCGCGCCCGATGCAAAACAACTTTGCAGCATCTCGGTATTGATGATGCCCGGATTCAGCGGCACCGCGCACATTCCGTCGGGAAGCTCAGCGGCCAAAGCCTGAGTGAGTCCCTCAATGGCCCACTTGGTCGCGCAATACGGAGCGACCTCAGCAGAAACTGAACGTCCCCAGCCGGAGCTGAAGTTGACGATCACTCCTTTGCGGACGGCCACCATCGCCGGGACAAAATGACGAATCACATTCGCCGTCCCATTCACATTCACGGCCATCAACAGATCAAACTCTGCCGCAGAAATGTTCCACAGCTTCTCATTATGATTGATGATGGCGGCATTATTGATTAACAAATCCGGCGGCCCGAAATCCGCAAGCACTTGCTTCGCCCAAGCCTGTACATGTTCATCAGAAGTGACATCAAGGACCGAAAAACTGTGCTTCGGCCCCAGGTCTTTCTTCAGACGTTCAAGTTCAGCGGAACCACGAGCACACCCAATGACGGTATGACCCTGTCCTGCAAAGCCTGTCGCCAGCGCTTTCCCGAGGCCGCGTGAAACTCCCGTGATCACGATCGTGCGTTTGCTGTCTGCGACCGGTGCCATAAAGAACCTTCCAGTGACTTTTCTAAGTGCCGTACGGAGGAGCAAAGTTGCTAACGAATGCCAAACACTGTAATCGAACTGCCGATTCGTGTCCGCTCATCAGTCTTCCATGAATAAACGGCCCCTCAACGACGCAGCAAAAACTCGTTGGAATTCAACACAGCCCAGGCAACATCCTGAAGTGCTGTGCGACGACTTGCACAAGAATCAATCCACGCACGAAGAGCTGTCTGTTCTTCGTCCAACGGTGCACGAGACAGTGCTGACCAGTACAGCTGCAAGATAAACTCATCATTACTTAAATCACTGCTCAATGCCTGGGCAACGCAGTTCTGTTCGTCCCGCAACAACTCTGCGACCAGTTCTCCGCTCACCATTTCCATCGTCTGTGCCAAAGTCGTTTCACCAGTCCGTTCACACTCGCACGTTTGGAGACGGCTGGGCTTACCGAACAGAGCAAGGAACCGATCCCCATTCTCTGGCTTACTGAACCGATTGCCTCCGTTGCGAACACCGGTCATCTGCACGGCACGAGTTCCTTTCGGATGGCCACCGAACTGAGCCGGAGCCTGCAAAACCTGAGCGACAGCATCCAGAGTCTGCTCGGCCGTCAATCGCCGCGGTACCGCATGAGAAAACATTGTCTCATCGGCACGGTTTGTCTCGTTCTCTTCAGATGAAAGCTGATATGTCCGCGAGTTGAGGATCAGTCGCATCAGGTGCCTGACGCTGTAATTGGACTTCACAAACTCCACGCGTAACGCTTCCAGAAGCTCGGGATTGGAAGCCGGGTTAGTCGCGCGAAAATCATCGATGGGATCCACAATGCCAACGCCCATCAATTGAAACCAAATGCGGTTAGCCTGTGTTGCGGCGAATCGCTGATTCTCAGGAGCACTGAACCAGATCGCCAGTTGTTGCAGCCGATCTCCGCCTGCCTGCTGTGAGTCCGTTTTCAACACACTGACGTCACCCAGAAAACGAGGACTCACAACCTTTCCAGTCGTCGGGTTCTTCACATCGCCGTTGTCCTTCATCAGAACAATCTGCTCCCCGTTGAATTCGTGCTTGTCGTTTTCATCACGACGCTTGTTTTCGACAATCTTGTAGTCCACTCGGGCAAAGAAGTTCGTCCAGCCGTAATAGTCATCCTGTGTCCAGCGGTCGAACGGATGATTATGACACTTCGCGCATTGCAGACGAATCCCCAGGAACACCTGCGCAGCAGATTCTGCGCGCTCTTCAGGCGTTCGCAGCGCTCGATAAAAGTTACTCGGAGCTTCTGTGTATGTGCTGCCGCGCGCAGCGATAAGCTCCGCAGTGAACTGGTTCAGTGGCTTGTCAGCAACAACGCTTTCTCGAATCCAGTGCGTAAAAACTTCGACGCCTTTGGTATCGAGTGTCTTGTCCTCAACGCGGAGCAAATCGGCCCAGCGCAGAGTCTGAAAGTCGACATACTCAGAAGACGCCAACAACTCATCGATCAAAACCGATCGTTTATTTGGATCCTGTGAAGCAAGGAAGTCTCGAGCCTTCTGCGAAGGTGGAAGCAGTCCCGTCACATCCAGATAGACTCGGCGGAGAAAAGTCGTGTCGTCACAGACATCCGCAGGATTAATCTTCAGTCGTCGCAATTGAGCAAATACAAGATCGTCGACAAAACTCGCAGATTCCGGTGCTTTGAAATGAAACTCAGGGCGACTCGGTACGGACTCCACGCGTGACACCGTCTGCTGATTCAGATAGCGGACCGTGATGCTGGTTCTGCGAGAGAAGTCCGATGTGGCGAACAGTACGACCCCGCCAGAAGAAATTTGCACGGTCGGATCGGACGATTCAAAAACGGCAAGTCCAGTAACATCTCGACGTGACTGATCCGAGAAAGTAGCGACTGCTTTCAGAGTCATCGACTGATCCGGAGCCTGAAGCGTGACCATGTTTGGCGTCACCTCCAGTTGTTGCAGGACCGGAACATCGACGCGGTCGTTGGGCATACCGGCTGCTATCCAATCACGCAGCAGTCGATACTCGGCTGACTCCGGACTGAATCGGCGGCCTCCTTCATGCGGAACCAGCATCGCCGGTTTCTGCAACAGCAGGCTTTCGTCCGGAATCATTGCATTCGCTCGGCGGCCCGCCAGTTGGCGAGTCAGCGTAACAAAGTCGGTCTCCGGATCCTGTCCTCGAAGGGAAATCTTCAAACCGCCTTTACCGTTCTGATTCCCGTGGCAAGTACCAAGGTTACAGCCGGACCGTGACAGCACAGCCATCACTTCGTTGCGAAAGGACGGTGGGTTGCGATGCGTCGTGTCGGACGCCGGATTCACATCCTGAGCACAGACATGCATTCCATGCGTGACTAAAAGAAACCCGGCCATCAATTGACCAAGAAGATTCTTTGGCCAAGCACGAAAGATTGGTGATGTCCGCAACATGATTTGTGATCCCGATTGATCCGGCGTTTTCTGAGGAACAGACATCTACGACAAATCTCCGAAACACCAGACGGCCAGTCTGATCGCGCTGTCGTCAGGGGAAATCAGCAAATGCAAAACCACCATTCTGAGAAAGAGCGACTAAATGTCCAGCCGGATACTCACTGGATACTCACTCCCATCGCCGCAAAATGACCTGAACCTGTCGGCAAGCGAAAGGGAATCGCCTTTCATTCCGGGACTGGACAGCGACTTCATCTCCGCTTCAACAGATCTTATACCCGGACCAATCAATACGATCGACACAAACAGTCAGGTCGAAACGACATTAAAGCCCAATCAAATCAGATTGTTGACTTTTTGCCTCGCCCACAAAATCGGTGAACCAGGATTTCAATGAGCCACACTCCGTGACTCCGCAGGCTTGATCAGATTCCTTCCTGATTCACGCCAGTGAAACGCATCCCGCGTTTATCGCTTTCCCCAGCTCAGGAGATGGACTGTGCAACAGCGTCTGGTTCAGGATCTTATGCGGATTAGACATGGTCACGTCGTTCCGGAAACAGCGACTCTTCGACAAGTCGCAGAACGTCTGATTATCAGCGACTGCGATATGATGGCCGTCATAGATACGGACGGTCGATTCTCTGGCGTTGTCTGCGAAAGCAGCGTCGTCCGCGCACTGATGACAAATCCCGAAGCCAACGCGACGATTCAATCCATCATCTGTCGACACGCGGAATCGATTCGCCTTGATGCATGTCTTTCAACTGTGCTGCCGTTGTTTCGCTCATCAGCCAACACCGCTCTCCCTGTTATCGATCAGGCCGGCATTGTGTGTGGCTTGCTGATGCGACGCGATGTCATCGGCAATCTGTTGAATCGCCAGGCAGAAGCAGCCATGTCGGCTGCCGCGGAATCAGCAGCGTCAAACTCAGTCTATCCAAAGACAGTCGCTACACAGATTCGACTGCCATTTCAGAAATCAATGTCGACCCGCATCACACATACAGCTGAGACAAATCGTCCTGAAGCCAAGCCCGCCCAGAAGCCCCACTTTCTAAGTGGCGATGCCGCACGACGAGTTCTCTGGGAAGCCGAAGACCGATTGTAGTGCGATGGAACACCATTCTCAGATTGTGAGCTTGCGATTGCGGCTGGTTACGTCCCAGTACTCGGAGACACCACCATTCTCAATCACAGCGACCTTGTCATACAACGCACTGGTAGGACAGACGTGCATCGGGATCGCCAGCATCACATCACCAGGCTGAAAACGATCGGCATCGGGAGTCACTAATCCCATGTGCTCTTCGCTGTGAATCTCCTGCACAGCCGTCGGAAGCTCAGGAATAAACATACGTGATCCTCGCGGTGGATCGGCCGCGACAGCCTTGTTTCCAATATCCAGGGTCACTCGATCTGCAGCCGGTCGACTGATCACGCGCGTGACAATCGCTGCAGCGGGAAGGAATGGCAGGTCCGGGAAATTAGTTCCATAGCCAGCATCGTGAAAGACGCAGGTCCCCGGACACAGCTCAATTGATGGATCTGACATTGCGGCATAGCAGGGAAACGTCGGAGTTCCTCCGCAGGCCAGCGCTGGAACTTTGGCACCAGCGACCTCGCACTTTGAACGCAACTCGGTCACTCGTGGCCATTGCTGAGCCACCGCGGTTTTCCGCTCTTCCAGATTCAGCTGTCGCTGATGGCCATCGTAGACATGAAATCCAGCCGGCCGAAGTCCCGGCAATTTCGCAGTCAACGCATACAGCTCAACGGCACCGGGAGTCTCAGGAGTAATCCCGGTCCGATCCATTCCGACGTTCACGTCGAGCATCACGCCGATCGCAACACCGGCCGCAGAGGCGGCTGCCGACAACTCTCGCAAAGGACGCTCGTGATCATTCGTGACTGAAAACGCACACGTCGGAAATTTTTCCGCCAGCGCGACGATGCGGGCAATATTTGGCCCAACCGGATTGTAGGCAAACAACACATCTGTGGCTCCGGCATTGGCCAGCATTTCACATTCAGCGATCGTGGCGGCCTTATGCTTCGTTACTCCTCGCTGGATCCACAAACGAATCACCTGCTCCATCTTGTGAGTCTTGCAGTGAGGTCTTAGCCGCGATGGAGACTTTGCCATAGCCAGCATGCCATCCATATTGGACAGCAATCGCTCCTTAAAGATCACCATCGACGGGCTGCGGAGTTCCGACAATTCTGATGATGAGATCACTGGCAACGTAAAGGTCATCGTCGATTTCCTGCTGGCAAAGAGGCGGGCTATTTGTGATATCGTGCGGAGGTGGGATGGGCATTCCTTTGCCTGACCTGGATCTGACAGATGTCTCACCAGGGGCTGGAATGAAAAAGGGCTGCGATCTGATACCAGATCGCAGCCCCGAAATGTCTTAGTTTGCTGAGCCAGCGTCAATCAACCAACGAAGGTCTTTCGCTTGAGAGCGGCCAGACGCGACTTGGTGCGGGAAGCCGCATTCTTGTGAATCAGCTTCTTGGAAGCAGCCTGATCCAGTGCCTTTACAACAAGGCCGAATTCCTTGTCAGCCGCTTCCTGGGTTGGCTTCTCAGCCAGAAAAGTACGGAACTTCTTGATGCGAGTTCGCAGAGCACCACGCTGATGGCGATTTCGCTCACGGCGAACAAGAGACTGACGAAGTGACTTTTCTGCAGACGCTGAATTAGGCATGGCGTAAACTAGGTCAAAAACGTGTCAAAAGGCGGAAAAAACGCTCAAACGCAGGGCGAGCGCCGTCGCTCAAAGTGAATCGAGCGGGGCAGGATAATCGTGATCCCTAGAAATTTCCAGCCTGATCGGCCAAATGTCGCATTCTCTCCAGCAAAACAGACTCAAAGCCCGCAGAAACTGCGGATTCCGGGTCCCGGGAGATCATGATTGAGGCTTAAACTCGAACAGCGAGTAGCCGAAATGGACAAACAGGACAAACAGAGTCGCCCACAGAATTGTTCGCGTCACCCCATGACTGATTTCCGAGCCAGAGAGTTTTGGCGTTACGGCACACCGCCAGGAAATGATCGCTATCCCAAGTCCACACGTCAAGAGCTTGGCGATAAGCCAGGAGGAGCCCTTGTAAAGGAATCCCGTCGGCAGGATCAGCTCGCGATGGAAATGAGAGTCCCAGAAGCCAATTCCAAGTTCCGCATGCGTCATCAAAAAAGCAAAGGAAGCGGCCACCGCAGCCACCGCGTAGCTGAGAAACGCCAGAAACGGTGTTCCGATCAGAAACGCGTACAGCACAGGAGTCCGAAGTAACCGATTGGGGTCAATTCCGATGGTCTTCATCGCATCCAGCTGATTTCCATAGACCTTGCTTCCTACATCCGAAGCCACAGCCGCCCCGGACCTCGCGGCAATCAAAATGGTCGCAAGAATCGGGACCAAAAAGCGGTATAGAGAAAAACCGGTTGCGTGCAACAGATTCTCGGTCAGCAAGGGTTCCGTAAACTGACGAAACGGCAAATAGCGAAACACAAAATCCTGAGCGACAAATCCCAGGATCATGCCAGCGACGGCCACATAAACACATGCCGACGGACCAGCGACCAGCTTCAAATAGTAGACCGTATATCGCAGGCCCCACTTACGGCTTCGCCATAGCGGCAGCAATGACCAGGGCAAGGTAACGACCGATTCCACAAACTGACCAGACTCTTCCATCGCGGTCCGAACAACGCTGCCCGCCTGCGAGGCCAATGAAATCTTCGCAAGGTCATTCGTCATTACAGGCGGTGGCCCAAGAACTTCAGGCAGCTTGCCCCATTCTTCTCGAGGAAGCTCAACCAGTTTCTTCTGAGTGTGATCCAGCAGAATAATCCGATCCGCGATTCGACTGAGCGTCTCGTAGTCATGCGTAATCAGGATTGATGTTCGCCGATGACTCCGCTGAGTTTCGCGGATAAACTCCGCAACCTGCAATGCAGTCTTGTGATCAAGTCCCGAAGTCGGCTCATCGTAGAAAACGACATCCGCCTCCGAAGCAATCGCGCGAGCAATCGCCAGACGTTGCTGCTGTCCTCCGCTAAGAACACTGGTCGGCCGATCGGTCGGTACGCGCAGCTCAGCCAAAAGCCCTGCAGCTCTGCCAGTTGACATCTGATTTTGATCTCTGGTGTGATCCAGAGCGATCTGCACGTTCTGCAACGGACTCAACTCATCCAGCAGAGCAAAATCCTGAAAGACGACTGCGACCGGATGAGTACTGTCAGATTCCGGTCGATGCGTTCCTTTCGCACTGACAAAGTCGATCTTTCCGGTGTAACGAATACCAGCATGAGCTGGCTCGATAAGTCCCGCGAGGATCCTCAACAACACAGACTTACCGACGCCGCTCCAGCCCAGCAACAGAATAAGTTCGCCAGCAGGAAATGTGATTGATGCGTCTTCCAGCAATACTTTCGTTCCCGCCGTCACCGTCAGTTGACGTAGATCAACACGCGTTCCCGAGCCATCCTGATTCGGAATCTCTGCAGGCTGAGATTCGGGCTGTGAAACATTGTCGGACAAAGGATAAGTCCCGAAGATCGCTCGAAGAAGAACGAGGCACCTCACGTGAGTGAAGGTTTCAGAGAAGTGCCTCGCGAATAACAACGAAGACTGCCAGTTGTTTCGTTACTTTGCGGCAGGTCTTAGATACTTGTCATTCAGTTTGTCGCACGACCAGAGCAATCCTCGCGTCACCAGGTCAAGATATCGGTCATCTTCGACCGTGGCGTTGTTGTGTCCCAGGGTCGTCGCAAAGACGCGAGTCTTCATCCGGTAGTTATTCGTCCAGACAACGGTGGCATCTTCGGAGCCCTCCTGTTGCCCCACAGCTAAAGCACTGGCAGTTTCCAGCAGCTTGCCTTCGCTGTTGTTGTAAAGTTCCTCGTTAACGGTGGTCCAGTCAGTGAGCCCGGTCCGAATCGGATGTGAGGGGTCACTGAAGTTCACATTGATCGGAGTTTGGCGCCCGTGGCCGGTCGTCTGCAATCCCGTAAATTCAAACCACGGCGTCACAGCTTTGGGATAGCCTTCGCTGCGATAACTGTGCATGCCACAATGCAGCAGCACGGCTGGCAGTCCCTGTCGATGTGGCTCAAGAATTCTGTCGATGATGGCCAGATCTTTGACATCGGACGAGCATTCATCGTGAATGACCACGTCGAATCCATCGGCCCAGTCGGCCTTTTCGTAAACAGGATTCATATGGCCTGTGGACGTATCCTTGTCCAGCGC
>CANHVD010000162.1 GCA_947463775.1 Planctomycetaceae bacterium
TCAAAAGTAACCCAGCGAAACGGAAATGTCGCCGGGGCCTGATCCGGCAATCCGGGACTCAGGCCGCAACGCCAGAAATGCAGCTCCACATCGCCGTGTGCGTACGTGTGCTCAATGGTTGCCAGATGTTCTCGCGGAACAATCAACAAGCCGGTTTCTTCACGACATTCACGAACGGCACAGGAACGCGGTGTCTCATCGGCTTCGCATTTTCCTCCCGGAAATTCCGAAAGGCCTGCCAGAGGAACACCGGCCGGTCGCATTCCGACAAGAATTCGACCGGCTGATTCAACGACCGCAATACCGATTCGCTTTCGAAGATTTGACATTTCACTCACTATGTTCGCATTCGCCCCCCACCGATCTCAACGATCCTGCATTGCGGCGGTTTCGGAGTGGGTGGGAGACGAAATCGGAAGCTGACTTCAGCGGGCTGCTGCAGCCGTTTCAAGGAAATCGGCGGGAGGTGCTCCCATAATGTTGAAGCCACAGTCGACGTGGACGACTTCGCCAGTCATACCGCTGGACAGCTTGCTCAGCATCACCATGCCCATGCTGCCAACTTCTTCTGCGTCAAGATTTCGACGCAGAGGAGAAATCGAAGCATTCACAATCTGCATTTTGTCGAAGTCACCAACTCCACTGGAGCTAACGGTTCGCAATGGACCCGCGCTGATAGCGTTGACTCGAGTTCCCGCAGGGCCCAGTTCGCTGGCCAGGTAACGCACGCTGCACTCAAGAGCGGCTTTGCAGATTCCCATCAGGTTGTAACCGGGAACAACTTCTTCGCCACCGAAGTAGGAAAGAGTCAGAATGCTGGAGTCACTGCTGAGAGCATCACGCTTCTTGGCGGCTCCGGCAACAGCCAGCAGGCTGTAGGCGCTGATTTCCATTGCGGTCTTGAATCCACCGCGACTGCAGGCCCAGGTTGGGCCAGTCAGGTCCGCCGGCGGAGCGAACGCGATGCTGTGCAGGATAAAGTCCAGCTTGCCAAATGTTTCGACAGCCTTGGCAATCACAGCATCGATGTGTTCGTCGTTACAGACATCCATCGGCATAAGAAACTTGGAACCGATTGGGTCGACGAGCTTGGCAACCTTGTTGTGATTCTTTGGGCGATCTCCGGAGTCCGGCAGGTGCGTGAACCCCAGCTCCGCACCTTCGCGATGCAAGTACTCAGTAATGGCCCACGCAATCGATCGCTCGTTAGCGATCCCCAGAACAATGCCCTTCTTGCCAGCAAACAGACCCATCGCAATCAACCTTCTTAAGCAAACGTACGTCTTAATTCTCTTCGACTCGCCACGGCCACCGTCCGGCGAGATGACTCGCGAAACATCATACGCTGTTTCCGCGAAAATCTCCTGTTTGGTCGTGCCCGGACCCGGCGCAATTCAAAATCGGATTCAATCCGTATTCGAATGGAGAGACTGCACAGACGGGATGATAGGGGTTGACTTTGCTGGCGAAAAGCCAGTAGCCAGAGCACAACGGCCAGAGTCCAAAAGGTGGCTTTCGCAGACATTCACATTAACCTGCGTTTTCCGAGCTCCACGTGAGGCCGAACCCGTGCGAGCGTTTGATGTATTTCTCAGGGAACGACGCTTCAGGCTTGACCATCGAGTAAGTTGTTCGAAAATCAAGGTAGTCGTTATTGAAATCTGAATCTGCCGATCGTGACCACCCTGCTTTTCGGAGCTGAATAATGTTTGCGTTGCGAACTTCCGCATTCGTGTTGTCTGCATTGGTGTTGGGCTCAACTGTGGTTCAGCCATGCCTGGCACAGCAGAAGAGTGCGGCTCAGTCCAAGGCCGCAGTGCCTCAGAAAGGCGCGCCCACCGCGGAAAAAGGCAAGAAACCCGCAACCACCGGCAGCAGCGACGCTGGCACCGTCGTGCCTCTGAATGCTGCAGGCTGGCCAATTGCCACCACGTATTTCGAGTCCCAATCGGGCAAAGAATCGCCCGTGATCATTCTGCTGACCAGCACCGAGGGCTCAGACAAGGTTGACGCTCGCAACAGGCTGATCTGGCAATCAACCGCTCTGGCACTTCAGAAAAGCGGCTTCGCGGTTATCACTGCAGACCTGCGAAAACACGGCGAGAGCATTCCTCCTGTTGCCGAAGGAAAAGAATCCTCCGTTCTTAAAATGAACGCTGAAGACTACCCGTTGATGGTGGCCGCAGACATGGAAGCGATCAAGGCCTTCCTGGTGGCCGAGCACACGGCAGAGAAACTGAATGTTCGCAAACTTGGAATTGTTTCCATGGGCTCCAGCTCGATGGTCGCTGCCGCGTTTGCTGTGGCTGACTGGGATAAGAAGCCTTACCCGGATGGCCCAACACCCCAGACAAGCACTCCTCGTGGCCAGGACGTTCGTGCGATGATTTGCTACAGCCCCGCGACGACAGTGAAAGGCATTAACTCAACAGCCATCCTGAAGGCCATCAAGCCGCTGCCGATTGCGGTCTACGTTATCGCAGCGAAGGAGAACAAAGAAGATGTGAAGAATGCCGAGAAATTCTTCAAGGCCGTTGATCCGAAGGACGCAGCTTATGCTGAAGTTCGCAAGCTTGTGATTGCTCCCGGAAACATCAGAGCAGAACGTTTTCTTGAGGCCAAAGTGGACGAGGCGAACAAGGACATTACTGACTTCATGACGAAGAATCTGAAGCAATTGGAAATGCCCTGGGTATCACGCAAGGATCGTCGCGGGAACTAATCTCTCAAGTGCACCAGACCTCAAAGCCTCAGGTGAAACGAGTCTGTGGCGACGCTAAGCGGAGCGTCGCCATGGCCGCATTAGCAGCAAGTCATGGCGCACGGCTCATCCCGTAATTACAGACCAACTGAAGAAATATGACCCTTCGATTTACTCGTCGGTATCAGCCTCATCGTCTTCTTCATCACCCGATTCCGCTGAATCCTCCGCAGACTCGTCACTGCTGGCCACTTCGCCATCTTCAGTGAAAGCCCCGGGTTTAGTCATAATCCAGATCATCATGGAGGAGATTTCCCAGCAGTCATGAACTTGCCATTGGGACAACTCGGGTGTTTCAAAGTGTTCGGGTGTACGCAGAACCAGGATGCAGTCTGCACTGGAAATCGTGTCGCGAGCTAATCGCTTCAAACTTGCCCACAAGGGCTTTCCGGGGGCAATCTCATCGGCAGTTCGATACGGCGGATCAAAGAAGATGATCGTGTAAGGCAGGCAGTCGTCACCGCCTTTAGGGCGGAATGAGGTTCGCCGAACGTCAGTCTTCCAACAAATCGTTCGAGCCTCAGGAGCGATCGTCTTGATGTTGGACAGAAGCAGTTCGTGAATCTCAGGGCCGGCCTCGTAAAAAACGCAGGACTTTGCACCCCGACTGAGCGACTCGATTCCCATCGTCCCGACGCCGGAGAACACATCGGCGACTCGGGCATTGGGAATTAGATGATTCAGCCGGTCAAACACCATCTGCCGCACGCGGTCGGTGTAGGGGCGAGTAGAATCATCGGATGGAGTCCTCAGCAGCCGACGACGGTATTGTCCGGAGATGACTCTCAACGACATAAGGGCAGTGCCTGTTCCAGAATTCAGATCGAATGGAATCCCGGAATCGTAACCGGAACTTCTTCGAAATCCCGGAGTGAACAGTAGAGTCCGTCAGATTTTCGACAGGTCAGGTAAAGATGCGAAAAATCCCAGCAAAACTCAGGGAAATCGAGATTTTAACGGCTGCAATCGATTGACACCTCCGAAGATCAGAACTCTACTTCCTGCAAAAATACGAGGGTTTTTCGTGTCTCCGAAGACATCCCCTCTTTGTGACCAGTTTGTTCCCGTTCTGAAATTGAATTAAGGAGAGAATTCCCGATGGCTAAAAAGTCTGATAAGCCTCTGTCAAAGACCGACATTTTGAATGCCCTGGCAGATGCCACCGGACAGAGCCGGAAGGAAGTTGGGGCCGTGTTGGAAGCTCTGGAAGGCCTCATTGCATCTAACGTTTCCAAGGGACCAGGTGTGTTCAACCTGCCAGGTCTCCTGAAGATCTACGTACACACCCGCCCAGCAACCAAGGAACGTACCGGCCGCAACCCTGCAACTGGCGAAGAGATCAAGATTGCAGCCAAGCCAGCCAAAAAGGTCGTCAAGGTTCGCGCTCTGAAGAAGCTGAAAGAACTCATCTAACTTTCCCGGTTTCTGGGGAGATTCACTGGCCGGAAGCTTATTTCTTGCTCGGTGACGCTGAGGGTTTCATCAAAAGGTGCCGTTTCCGCGTGAAACAGGCACCTTTTTTATTTCGTAGCTAACTCCGGTCCACTTCCGGCAGGATTTGCCGGATCGCATGTTGACGATGTCATTCGGCACGTCTAGCATGTAGATGGCGCAATCGACTTGTTCGACACGGTCGCGGGGAGTATTTGCAGGATGTCTGGAGGTTTCCATGCTGGTTTTATCAAGGAAGAAGAACGAAAGCATTGTCATCAACGACAATGTCGTAGTGACTGTGGTTGAGGTCAGAGGGGACAAAGTCAGGATCGGAATTGAAGCGCCACGCGATGTGACCGTCCATCGCCAGGAGGTGCTGGAGGCAATTCTGGGCGAAAAACTGAAGTTAGCTTCAGATCGTTCCGAAGAATCCTGCGACTCAACGGCTTACTGATTTGATTTGCCGGAAGGTAGTTCGCTATCTTTCCGCTCTGAACAGGTCGTTAACTCGGCCCCATCGTCTAGTTAGGTCTAGGACATCGGATTTTCATTCCGGTAACAGGGGTTCAAATCCCCTTGGGGTCAGTCAAAAAAGCCCACCGATTTTTCGGTGGGCTTTTTTCGTTTGCATTTCCAGAACGAGGGCCTCCCGAAGACTGATCGAGGTTCCTGCCCAGCACTGTAGTTTTGGCCGGAACCGTATCCGTCACTGTTGTACCTGCCGATTCACTGGCCACACCGGCTGAACCCCTTATCCGGCGATCCGGAAGTTACTTCGGAACTACCCCGCAGGATACGAAGCTCGCCTTGAACACAACCTGTTTCCTCTTCGGGAATCAACTAAACTGAAGGCCATCTTGAGGATGGTGTTGATTTAAGAAACACCAGGAAGCCACCCAATCAATGGCCCTGCTTTAATTTCAAGGTCCGGAAGGCGCGGGACAGACATCATGGACAATCAAGAAAAACTCAGTCCCGCGGATGCCCCGTTTGCCTTTGGAAAGAACTGGGGACAGTTTCTGAAAACTCTGAATGAGCAACGCATTCAAGTCGCCGAAGATTCGTTGCTGCGTCTGACCAACCGAAGCCACCTGAAGGGTTGTCATTTTCTGGATGCCGGGAGCGGGAGTGGATTATTCAGCCTCGCTGCTTTTCGCCTTGGGGCAACCGTAACTTCATTCGATGTCGATTCTGATTCAGTGGCATGCACTCAGGAACTGAAACGTCGGTACGGGACGGCCAGCGAAACGGAATGGCGAATCCTGCACGGCTCCCTGCTTGACAAGGCATTCCTGAACACGCTTGGTGAGTTCGATGTTGTTTACTGCTGGGGCGTTGCTCACCACACTGGCCACATGTGGAGTGCGATTGAAAACCTGACGACTCGATTGAAGTCAGGAGGAACGTTTGTTTTGGCCATCTATAACGACCAACTCTACGTGTCCCGTGCATGGCGAGCGATCAAGCGTATCTACAACCGACTCCCAGCTGTGCTGCGTCCATTGTATGTGCTGGCCATCGGGGCCGCTGAGTTCAGCAAACGATTCGTGGTAACCATGGTGGCATGTTTACTACGGTTGGTCACACTGCGAAACCCGATGGTACCGATGCTGAACTGGGCTAGAGAATCTCAATCTCGAGGGATGCATGGATGGTATGATCTGATCGATTGGGTCGGAGGATGGCCGTTTGAGGTTGCACGACCAGAGGAAGTTTTCCGTTTCGTTCGTGATCGCGGCTTCCTGCTTGAGGAGCTATCCACATCAACAGGTCACGGGTGCAACGAATTCGCATTCGTGCGTGTTGATGCATCAGCCGATAAGTCGCCTCAGCGTGGCTAGACCCTTCAACGCCAAGAGCGGCCAATGCTCCGGCAGCGTGTTCGGCAAGGCAAGAAAACAAAACAAAGAGGGCAGGGGTTCAGCCTCTGGTGACCCCAGCTGCGCTTTGTTGGGCCAACAAAAAAACCCTGTGTCGAAATAAATTCGACACAGGGGTCTAAGTGGAAATTTGGGCTGACACAGTGGTGACCTTCGGGTTATTTGCCGATTCTGTGATATGGCCAAAAAACGGGAAAAACCAGCATCTGATGTTCTGCGGCCGGTACGGAAGGCAGTGATCTACACGCGGCAGTCGCGTGACCGGAACGCAGTGTTCTCATCCTGCGACATGCAGCGAAGCATCTGCAAAGATTTCGCGGACGGGTTTGGCTGGGAGGTCTGTGAGACATTCGAAGACGTCGGTGGATCCAGTGAATCGCTCGATCGTCCGTCATTGAGGCGACTTCTCAAGTCCGTGGAAGCTGGTGGAGTGAATCGCATCATTGTTTACAGCGTCGACCGGTTGACCCGAAAATTACTGCATCTTCAGGTTCTTCTGCAGACATTTGAACAGCATGATGCTTCCCTGCATGTTGTGACCGATCCGCACTTTGGCAGTTCCGCCAGCGCTCGGCTGATGTCCAATATCATCGCCGCTGCCAGTGAGTTCCAGCAGGATCTCACACGAGAGCGACTGGCAGAGGCAAGAGCCGCACTCAAACAAAAAGGACGTCGCGTGGCAGGGCGAGTCCCGTATGGCTACGTGACCGACAGGAACTCAAAGCAGCTGATTATCGATCCCACGGAAGCGAAGCGCGTCCGGAAGATCTTTGAATTGGCCGTCAGTGGCAAGCGACCTCAGGAGATTGCTGACTACGCAAATGGTGGGAAATGGCAGACGCGTCGTGATGGAGCGATGTGGACCGCGCGACAGGTTCTGAAGATGTTATTGAATCCGACTTACGCGGGAATGATTCACCATGGTCCGGGGAGATTGCCAGGACAGCACGAAGCAATAGTGGACCACGCGATGTTCGAGCAGGTAAGAGCGGTGAGTGCCTCTCGTCGTTCGCGGAAAGCCGCCTATGCTCCGGCAAGCATTCTGTTTCCCCTCACAAGGTTACTCAAATGTGGCCGGTGTCATCGTGCTATGACTCCCTGCATGAATCAGCGTAAGTACTTTCGCGATTATTTCTATCGGTGTCGGTCGAGAGCAGGTGGAAAACCTCCTTGCCGCAATGTCAGCCTTCGAGCATTTGAGATTGAACACTTTATTTGCTCCATGTTCGAACAGAGCGAGGAAGAGCACGAGTCATCTGCAAATACTCCGTTGGAGGCGATCCGCAGTGCCTGGCGTGAACTCAACATGCGAACCAAGACAAATCTGCTGGCGACAATCATCAAAGAAGTGATCTTCGATCCGGATGCAGGGGCGATTGTCGTCACGCTCGTGGACGATGCAGCTGAGAGAATCATGACCGCGAAATCCGACGGCTCGCCGACGCGATAGACATGTGCTCCTCAGCTTCGCCGCAGGTGCTACCGGATTCGTCAGAGGTTCTCGTCAGTGAATAGTCGAGCCGCGTGATGAACGGCGACAATCAAGACGATGTCGTTCTCGTGACGATAGATCACGCGATATGCTCCCTGGAAGATTTGTCGATAACGCTGACAATCGTCTTCCGGCAGCCACGATCCTGATTCCGGCTGTGAAGAGAGGGCCTCAACTCGCATCATCAATCGCGATGCAAATCGTTTCGCTCTGACGGCTGAATCGCGACTGATGTAATCGACGAGTGCCTCAAGATCATCAAGAGCACGAGGCGCCCAGACTATTGCAGCCACTGGCTCAGTCTCTGTTTAGCCATTTCATGAGAGACTCCCTCACCGCGAGCCAACTGCTTCTCGGCCTGCTCGATCTTATCGAGGAGATGCAGCCGCTCAATCAGAGCGTCGACGTCGACGGTCTCAGGCAGGTTAGAAACGACCTGCTCAATTTGACTCTTCTTCATACGGAATGACCTTTTCGAAAAACGTGACCGCTGTCTTTTCAACGATACCAATTACGTGGAACGGCGTCGACCAGATTTCCGTGAATACGTAGGCTCCAGTCACGTGGCATAACCTCGCGGTCGCATAACCCCAAAACGCGATTTGGAAATTCCGAAACTGCTTAGTGAAGCCAGTGGGGGTCATAACCCGAGCCGGGGTGTCTCTGTTCTAGGCAAGAGGCACGGGACCGAGTTCGGGGCTGATCGCAAGTTGTTGCGGGAAAGCGGGATAGGGCGACGCTTTTGCCGGGGCTCAAAGTTGAGCGCAAAAAATAACCCCGGGGCCGAAAAATATTTCGACACCGGGGTAAGTGGCGGGGGCCGGATTTGAACCGACGACCTCGAGGTTATGAGCCTCGCGAGCTACCAGGCTGCTCCACCCCGCGACAGTGTATTAATTGCAGGCATCGTGTTTTTCGATGGTCTGCGATCGCTATTTGTTGGGTGTTAAGTCGCACAGGCTCTTACCCCGTGCGAGGGACGGGGCATCTTATCGGCAGACTTCGGGATTGCCAGTCACTTTTTCTCCAGATTCTCGACTTCCTGATGCGAAGATTCCTCAGACCGAATGAACTCCAACAGGACCGGACGATGGTCAGATCCGATGTCCTCCAGCACTTTTCGACTTGAACAGACAAGCGTCCCACTGCAAAAACCATGGTCCAGGACCAGTCCAAATGGAAACTTGGGCCAGCGATACCAAGTCGGACTTAGCGACGCCATGCGATCGCCATGAACACAGTCGTCCATTTCCGAATCCCTAAGAAACTTTCGATACCACGGTGACCACGGCGTCAAGTTGAGATCGCCAACAACCACTGTACTGGCCTCTTCTGTGTTCTTGCTTTCCTTCCGGATTCTTTCCGCCAGCAATTCCAGATGCCGATTGCGGGCCTGAAAGTATCGCGAGTTGATTGGAGGAATCGGATGTGTTGCAAACAGCCGAACCACCTGTCCCTCCCAGCTCACCTTTGCTGAAATCGACGACACCAGTGGAACTGTCAGATTAAAAATCGTCTCATCCTGAAGAGGCATCTTCGACCAAAGGCCGATTCCGAAGTTCCCGTTGTCACTGGGCTGTGTGATTCGATAAGGATAGAGATCGCTCAGTTCTTCGATGAAGCGGGATTCAAGCGCTGTCCCCAGTTCCAGAACGGCAAACACATCCGGGTCCGCAGTCTTCAAAACCGCAAGGACCTTATCGTGTTGCGAGTTCTGCGTAAGGACATTCACAGTGCAGATCTTCAACGGACGAACACCAATCGGCTTTTGGGGAGCAAACACATATGGCGTGATCCATGAACAGTGCCAGATCAAAGCCAGTATCACGCAGACCGCAAGCCGTTTCTGCCGTACGCAAACAATACAAACAAGTGAGAAGATCAGCCCAATGATCAATTGAACTCGCAGATTGGCAATCAAATCGGCCAGCCACCAATAATGAGCCAACAAGCTGAGAGCTGTCGCAGCCAGACACAGCGTCGCCATTAATCGAATGACGCCAATAGCGATCGTTCTCGGTCGACCATCCACGCTTTGCCAGGCTGCTATCTCTCCGGTCCCATCGACAATCGCTTGTTCTGACACGGCCAGGCTTTCATCTCACGGATTCTTCGTTGGACTCGCCTGTTCCGCAGCAAAAACCCCAATGCTCTGCTCGGTCAGCATGCCATCCTTTGTGAGATCCAGAAACATGACGTCGACGCCTACCGTTTTGGCAAGTTCAATGCCTTTTTCCGGACCAAGCACCATCATCGCGGTGGCGAGCCCATCGGCTGTCATGCACGATTCATGAATGACGGAAACGCTGGCCGGAGGATGCTCCACCGGGCGACCTGTTTTGGGGTTCAGAACATGCGAGTACTTCTTACCACCGGCCATAAAGAAGCTGCGATAGTCGCCCGAAGTCGCGATCGACTGATTGGTAAGTTCCACCACTTTATGCAGACCACCCAGCGGA
>CANHVD010000163.1 GCA_947463775.1 Planctomycetaceae bacterium
GGACGTCGCCGATGTGATCGACGCCGTCCTGGATATCCGCAGCAAATTCGCCCGCCGCAGGGCTGCCGCATAGCGATAAACAGAGGGCTCACGCCTCAACAAGAACCTACCACTTCCAGCCGGTCTTGCCCTTCAGATTCTGAATACAGTCAGCCGGCCATTCGCCCTGATGCAGCTTCAGAATGATCTCTGCACCCAGAGCCCAGGTAGCATCGTGTGATTCGTTGTCGAGCCCGGCCACATGACCGGCCAGCAACACATTCGACATTCCGATCAACGGACTGCTGAGTGGCAATGGTTCTGTTTCAAACACATCCAGGCCAGCAGCACGAACTCTTCCAGTCTGCAAGGCTTTGATAAGGGCCGGCTCATCAATGAGCGGACCGCGAGCCGTATTGATGATGACGACGGATGGCTTCATTAAAGCAATCGACTTCTCGTTGATCATGTGTTTTGTCTCCGGAGTCGCCGGAGAATGCAGCGAAATGAAATCCGACTGCCGGAACAGATCTTCCAGCGACATCATGGTAATCCCATGCTTCTTCACGAAGTCAGCCGGCGCGTAGGGATCGTAGCTGACGACTTTCATTCCCAGCCCAATTGCGCGAGTTGCAGTAGCCTGACCGATGCGGCCCAGACCCACGAGGCCAAGAGTGCATTCGGAAATTCGCGGATAAGGAATTCGCTTCCATTCACCGCGTCGCACTTCCTGATCGAGTGCCGGAAAACCGCGTCCCAGTGCCATCAGCATGGCGATTGCATGCTCAGCTACGGAATGATGGTTACACCCGGGCGTCGTGGCGACGACAATCCCGGCCTCATCGCAGGCCTTGAGATTAATCGCATCGAAACCAACACCAGCTCGAGCCAGGACTCGAACATGAGGAATTGCAGCGATAACATTGGGAGGATAAGGTTCAGAACCAGCGATAACGGCGTCATATCCCTTGAGCGTGTCGATCAGAACATCGTTGTTCCAGAGATCACGCGACCGGTCCGGAACGTGACACTCGTGGCCGGCATCTGCCAACATCTGAAAGTGGGGGCCGCTCTCTCCATTCAACGCCGTACACAAAACGCGTACCATGTGGGTTCCCTGGTCAGTAAAAATTAACTCAATTGATGGTGGCCGCAGGCGACTGCTTCCAGCCAATGCGGAACAAATCGGATATCTCAATGCGGAACGTATCAGTCAGTTTAAATGCCGACAATCAGATTGCAGTTCAGGTCGGTTCTGAATCCCGCGCGGGGGAAAGCTATTATCTTGGCCTGCAGCCGAACAGCGAGAACCACGAATTTCGTCCGGCCACCGGGACGATGCAGCTTGTGACCGAGTGGATTCGCATGCTGACGGCCCTCAACGACGGGCATACGCTGTTCCTGCCCTTTGATTTTTCCGACGAATACACGCGATGGCTGCACGTGCATCGCGAAAGACGCAACCTGACCATTGTCTTCGGCTGGGCCACTGTCGAAGGCTGGGCGATTTCCCCCCAGGATCTTTCTCAGTATGCCGATGCACTTCCGGGCTTTATGCCGGACGAACCTCTGATCACTCAGACGCTTTATATGCCTCGCGTCCTCAGCGACCTGCGACACAGCAGGGAGTTGCTGGCGTCGCAGGCGGCCAGAGAGCAATTTCACGCAAAGCCTGATGACCGGCTACTCACGTAAGCCACACTGCATTGGCGGTCACAAAGAAGACAAATCTTTCCAGGACCATTTGATACGCCCGTACTTTCAGCAGGCCCGGCGTTCCTCTTCGAGTCCCGACGGCTAAAGCAGTGCGGCTGTCGCAGTGAAGATGCACACGACGGCGACTCATTTTTTTGAAGACCGCCTTCACGAATCGCCGCGACTGCGCTGAGAGACGTCCCGCGAAGCAGAATGGCTGGCGGATCAGCCAGCTCGTAGGCTAAATCCATATCAACCGAATGACCCCGGTTCGCTCGAATTCGCGGACTGGTTTCATTAATCGTGAATCGCTGTTTGTCGTTCGTCTGGACAACATGTTCAAGCACGAAGCTGGCGTGTCAGCAAGTGTCGCGAATGATCGCAAGCCCCAACGAACTCGTCGAATTGTTCGTCGACAAGATATGCGTCCGCAACTAAAGAACTGCGTGCGAGGGACAAGTGTCCCATGCAATGGATCACGGACAACAATTCATGAAGCCGCGCGAAGCCCGATAAGAAACCGTACACATGAGCCGACACGAATCAAGGCGATGGCCGAAGCAGGTCAAACAGGTCGGTCGTGCGACAATAGGATGCTCCACCAAGCCGACCAATCAGGTCCAGCAACTCAGGATCGGCATAGCCCGTAGAATCAAGCACACTCTCATCCAGATGGAGATGCACAATCCGCCCAACGACAATGTTGGCGCCACCCGGTCCGCCATCCAGTACCAGATGATGCATCAACTGACACTCCATTCGAACTGGTGACAGGCTCACTCCGGGCGGCTTAACAACCTTCGATTCGGAGATCTGAAGCCCCGTCAGCTCGAACTCCGACTCTTCGGGAGGAAGCTCCGTCGAACTCAGATTCATCGCCTCGGCCAGCCGAAAGGGAACGACATTGACCACAAATTCGCGAGTATCGAGGATATTGAGCAGAGTATCTTTTGCACTGCCATCGCGTCGATTGGCCGGACAAAACAATACACTGGGTGGCCGGGATCCAACACCGGTAAAGAAACTGAACGGCGCGAGGTTCGTTGTTCCGAAGAGCGAGGTCGTTGAAACCCACGCAATTGGTCTTGGTGCAATCACTCGGATCAAATGCTGGTAGATCGAAGACGCGCGAGTAGTAGCCGTATCAATCTCCATAGCAGGTTACTCTCGCTCAAAGTACGTTCGCACCCAGGACACCGCATTTCAGTTCCATCAGGCGACCTTCTCCAAAGGGATCAGCCGCGGTATCGCGATCCGGAGGCCGACAACGTCGCCACATTGCTTCTGGAGTGTCCCAAAATCGAGCCGCAAAAATCTAATCAACTCTTCGGAAACACCCATCTGCAGGTACTCCTTCGAGTACACCGCCATCTGACGGTCGTAACTCTTCTGACTACCCGTATGCATATAACACGATCCACTGAACCGCCGAATGTCCCCATTGAAGTCCGGACTGATGTGGTAAAGCTCATGAAAAATCGTGATCAACTTTTCGTCAAACGACAGGTTCAGAAAACGAGGCAAGAGAAAAGTCAGAATGTACAGCGCTTCATTACCCATATGGTGAACCCGCTGAACGGTCCAAAGTCGCCCCTTGCGGCGTTCGACAGGTGAACCGCCCTCAAAACGAAGCGGCGTCAAACGGGCCTGAACGCCCCATTCAACAGGCGAACGAGTCTGTGCGAACGTCACAGGAACATGGGACATCCTCACGTGACAGAACTCTGGATGCCGTTGGCAAATATCCTCGCACAGCAGAGTCATTGCCCGACAAAAATCAAAGTACCGCGCCACTAGTCCGATCCTTCGGATATCCAAGCATGCAATCATTGCACCTGAAACAGTCGACCCAAGCTCTTCCACTTCCAACGTACTCAAGAGAATACATCAATAACCGAATCATGATCCCACCAATCAACGGTTCACGGAACGGGTATCTGATGAGATTACGTCCGAAGCTCGGCACAGGCAATATCAACCCGCAACCAATAAAAAACCCTCGCTCAAAGGCGAGGGTTCATATCTGACTGTGTGCTTACGGACCGACTAGTTCGCAGCAGCTTCCACAACAGGAGCTTTGCGTTTCCGGGATTTAACACGGTCGTTGGTGCCAACAAACTCGATGAGTGCCTGCTCACCGGCATCACCGAGACGAACACGCGCTAACCGAACCACGCGGGTGTAACCACCGGTCCGATCCTGAAACCGCGCTGCCAGATCCTCGAACAGAATCTCAACGGCAGAATCATCGCGAAGATCGGCGAACGCCCGGCGACGCATCGTCAACGCTGGAGCTGTCGCGATAACCCAACTCTTGCCTTTATCGGAGTCACGCCAAGCCTTCCAGGCATCCGACCCACGCTCAGCGTCAGTCTGAAATTGCGCGGCTTCCTGGGAAATCTTCCGCGCCTTTCGAGCCAACGTCACAAGCTTCTCGATCATTGGACGCAGCTCCTTGGCTTTAGGAACTGTCGTAACGATGCGTCCCGCTACCTTGGGCTGCCCAGGCTCGCCTTCAAGGATACGACACGTCTTAATCAGACTGACAGCCATATTACGAAACATCGCCTTGCGATGAGACGCATTACGACCAAGCTTTCGACCCGCTACAAGGTGTCTCATATCAGACACTCACCCAAAAATAGCACTATGAACTAAACGCTGTCCGAGGCGCCCCGAACCAACCCACTCAATCTCAAACTACTTCAACTGCTGATTCGGCAATCGCATACCCAACCGCAGATCGATACCACCCAGACGTTCCCGCACTTCTTCAAGTGTCGTCTCGCCGAAGTTTCTGACCTGAAGCAGTTCATCCTCTGTCCTGACGACAAGGTCACGCACAGTGTTGATACCAACAGACTCCAAGCAATTCGTAGCACGTACCGACAAATTCAATTCGGCCAAACTCTTATTCAGCTTCTCTTCCAGCTCCATATCCACCGGAGAGTAACCCGTTGCTTCCATCATCCCTCGCAACCCGCCTTCAGGACCAGCCTCAGGACCAGGTTCACGAAACGTGATGAAGCAGTTCAAATGCTTACGCAAAATCTTAGCGGCTTCAACTAAAGCCATATCGGGAGTGATGGTACCGTTGGTCCAAATCTCCAGATTCAACTTGTCATAGTTGGTACGCTGACCAACTCGCGTCTCTTCAATCAGATGCCGGACACGCGACACCGGCGAAAACGCCGCGTCCAACGGAATGATCCCGACCTCTGGCTCATGTTGATACTGCTCGTAAGCTGGAACGTAGCCACGCCCATTCTCGACGGTCATCTCAACATGGAAAGGAACATCATCAGTCATCGTCGCGATCACAAGATCCTTGTTGATCACTTCAACCTGATCGTCACAAATAACATCCGCACCCGTCACGACACCACGAGTGTGCTTTTCGATACGAAGCGTCTTGCTAGATGCACTGTGATTCTTCACAACCAGTGACTTCAGATTCAAACAGATGTCGGTAACATCCTCAACGACACCCGGGATGGTTGTGAACTCGTGTTGAATTCCCTGAATCTTGGCCCGCGTCACCGCTGAGCCCTCAAGGCTAGATAGCAAAATCCGACGCAAGCTCGTACCAACAGTAGAACCGAAACCACGCTCGAACGGCTCCGCGACAAATTTGCCGTAATACCCGGTGCGCGTCTCGCGATCAACTGCAACCCGACTCGGCAACTCAAGACCACGCCAACGAATTCTCATAACCGCCCCCAAAACTCTTAACACCAAAACTAAACAATGCCAATCAAACGCGCCGGCGCTTTGGCGGCCTGCAACCGTTGTGAGGCAGAGGAGTTATGTCTTCGATTGATCTGATCGCCATCCCGGAAGCCTGAAGTCCAGTAATAGCGCTCTCACGGCCAGCCCCGGGCCCCTTGACTCGAACCTCAACTTCGCGAACGCCTACCTTCGATGCCTTCTCGGCTACGATCTCGGCCGCTCGCTGAGCTGCAAAGGGCGTACTCTTTCGCGAGCCCTTGAACCCAACGGTTCCGGCAGTCGCCCAGCAAAGCACATCGCCCGCAGCGTCTGTCATCGTAACAATCGTGTTGTTGAACGTCGCCTTGATATAGACGACACCCTTATTCACATTACGACGGACTTTTTTCTTCTTAACTTTCGCCACGCTTTTGTCTCACTAACAAACGAACCATTTACCGCAAAAAGCTTAATGCTTCATATCCTTAACGCCCTTTTTACCCGCAACCGTCTTCTTACGGCCCTTGCGAGTTCTGGCATTCGTCTTAGTTCGCTGCCCGCGAACAGGAAGCCCTTTACGATGCCGAACCCCGCGATAACACTGAATCTCTCGGAGGCGGCCGATATCCTGCTGAATCTTACGCCGCAGAGGACCTTCAACTGTGTAATTCTTGTCCAAGTGCGTCGTAATACGACTCACTTCATCTTCACTCAACTCACCTGCCCGAACGTGGGGATCAACACCCAGCTCGTAACAGATCTGAATCGCCAAGAACGGACCAATACCATACAAGTAGCTCAACGAAATATACGTCGGCTTATTGTTAGGAATGTCGACACCAAGCACGCGGGGCATTTCAAATCTCCACAACCACTCTATAAATCAATTAATCAGCCCTGACGCTGCTTATGTCGAGGGTTCGACGAACAGATGACAAAAATCTTGCCCTGACGTCGCACCAACTTACAGGCATCACAAATGCGCTTCACGCTTGAACGAACCTTCATCGCATCACCACTCTTCAAGCAGCAGTCACGCTACTTGTCTGAATCAAGCAAACCAGGATAATTTCGCATGACCAAGTGAGAGTCAATCTTCTGCACAAGGTCCAGCGCCACTGACACAATAATCAACAGACCCGTACCACCGAAAAAACTGGCAGTAACAAAGTCCTGAGTAACCGTATTGGACACAATGGTCGGAATGACCGCTATCACCGCCAAGAACGCCGCACCAACGTACGTAATACGCAACATCACCTGTTCGAGGTGACTCGCGGTCCGTGCACCAGGACGGTACCCAGGAATGAAGCTACCATTGTCCTTCAAATTCTCCGCCATCTCCTTGGGATTAAAGGTAATCGCCGTCCAGAAATAGCAAAAGAAGTAGATCAAGACAATGTAGGCCAGACTATACACGAAACCCTGCCCGGGAGCAAACGCGGCGCCGATCGATGCGAATACTCCACCCACGCCCGAATCCGGCCCAAACATCGAGCCCACCTGAGTGAACACGAAGTAGGGGATCATCAACAGACTGCTAGAGAAGATAATAGGCATCACACCCGACTGGTTAACACGCAACGGCAACCACTGACGGTTACCACCCATAACTCTGCGACCACGCACATGCTTGGCACTCTGAATGGGAATTCGCCGCTGACCTTGCGTGATGAACACAACCACGGCAATAACACAGACAAACAACGCAGCCATGACGAGCAATCGTTCAATGCCATACTGACTTCCGATCTGCAACCCGTTCGACTGAATGCCAGCAATCCACTTACTGGCAATCTCAGGCATCCTCGCCAAGATACCAGCCATAATCAGGAGACTGATGCCGTTCCCGATCCCGTAAGCGTCAATTTGCTCCCCGATCCACATCAGGAACACAGTTCCTGCTGTCATAAGAAGCGTGCCAAACACCAGCCAGCCAACAGTGTCATACTCCTGCAGGATAGCAGCCTGCCCGGGAGCACCGCCGCGCATCGACCACAGCAACCCGAAGCTCTGCAACACGCAAACAAACACGGTCGCATACCTAGTGTATTCGTTCAGCCTTCGACGGCCAGACTCACCTTCCTTTTGCATAGCCTCAAGAGGCGGGTAAACCGTCCCCAACAGCTGAAACACGATGGAAGCGGTGATGTAGGGCATAATACCCAAACCAAACACCGAACCACTCTGCAGAGAGGAAGCAGAGAAAACAGACACCACTTGAAGCAGCCCAGCAACGCCAGTGGTACCACTCTGAGCATTCTCCATCACATTCTTGATGGCATCATGGTCCATGAATGGAAGCGTGATGTGGAACCCAAGCCGATAAACGGCCAGCAGCACGACCGTCAAAACGATCTTGCGGCGCAGTTCAGGGATGCGAAAAACCGTTAGCAGTTTTGCAAACACTCCGCTCCCCTTTCGTCTCTCAATCAACCAATAAACTAGAAGCTACCGACGGCGATCAGGCTGTACGTACCGCCAGCAGCACTGATCTTCGCTTCGGCTGACGCCGAGAATCGGTGTGCCGAAATCTTGAGATTCTTACTGAGCTCGCCGTCTCCGAGGACCTTAAGCTCTTCGAATGAACTCCTTACGAGCCCTTTCTCAACAAGCATCTGGGGAGTGATCTCACTGCCTGCGTCAAAAGCGTCATTCAGCTCACCAACGTTAATCACCGCAACATCAGCGGCGAAAAAATTGTTACTAAAGCCACGCTTAGCAACTCGACGGAACAGAGGCATCTGTCCGCCCTGAAACCCGACACGTCGAGAAGAGCCAGAACGGCTAAAGAAACCCTTGTGACCACGCCCGGCCGTCTTACCATGACCAGAGCCTGTACCACGACCAATACGCTTGCGAGCTTTTCGAGGCTCATTCCCACTCTGCACGTCGTTCAAAATCACAGCGACACCCCTCGCAGTCGTTCAATCTGCTCACGCGTTCGAAGCTTCTTCAAAGCTTCCATCGTAGCCTTCACCAAATTCAAAGGATTCGTCGACCCGTACGCTTTTGTCAAAATGTCAGTAATACCAACTGCTTCGACGACAGAACGCACACAGTCACCGGCGATGATCCCAGTACCTGGCTTCGCCGGGAGCAGAAGAACTCGAGAAGACCGGAACTCCCCAATCACCTGATGAGGAATAGTCGTGCCGACCACGGCGACGCTCATCTGGCTTCTATTTGACTGCTTTGTCGCTTTATCCACCGCCAACGGAACTTCAATGGCCTTCCCGTAGCCGTAACCTACACGGCCATGGCCATCGCCTGTCACCACAAGGGCGGCGAAACTAAAACGGCGTCCGCCCTTGACCACGCAGGCACACCGGCGAATCTGAACGACTCGCTCTCCGGAATCATTTTTTACTTCTGCGGACGACACGGCACACCTCGCCAAACAGCACAGACAAAACCAATAATTTAATCTTAGAAATCAAGCCCTGACTCTCGTGCAGCATCAGCAAGTGCCGCAACTCGGCCATGATAAGCGAAACGTCCGCGGTCGAAAACCACCTGACAAATACCGGCCTTTACGGCCCGTTCCGCCAATAGTTGCCCAACCTTACGAGCAGCCTCCTGATCTCCGCCAACGCCACCCGGACCAGCAATCACTGACTCAACAGTGCTGGCAGACACAAGGGTCTTTCCAGCTGAATCGTCGATAATCTGTGCGTACATGTGACGGTTGCTGCGGAACACGCTCAATCGTAGTCGACCATGGGAATCCCGGACGACCCGATTTCGCACTCGATACTGTCGACGCTTCTGCTGCAACGCAAGGCGGGAACGAACACTCATCGCTAAACTCGACTGTTAGTATACAAAAATCACTTGGAACCAAAAGCCTTACCGGCTTTACGTCGAACAAACTCGTCCTGGTAGCGAATCCCCTTACCCTTGTAAGGCTCGGGTGGGCGAACAGAACGAATCTCTGCAGCGAATTGTCCGCAGGCCTGTTTGTTAGAACTCTTGATAATCACGTGAGTCGCGTCGGGCACTTCGCACTTAACACCGGCAGGAACTTCCAGAACAATCTTGTTCGCGAAACCAACTTGCAAAGTCAGCTTTGTTCCCGAAAGGCTGGCGTTGTACCCCACACCCTGAATCTCTAGTTTCTTCTCAAACGGCTTCACAACCCCTGAGACCATATTCTGAATCAGGCTGCGAGTGAGGCCATGCAAGGCGCGACTGCTGCGCTTGTCATCGGGACGAGACACCTGCACCGCGGCACCATCCACTGAAACGGCCATCAGCGGGTGGACCGCCAACAACAACTCTCCAGCTGGGCCCTTGGCGGTCACACTGTTACCGCTGACCTCAACCTTTACACCGCCAGGAATGGCGACCGGCTTCTTACCAATTCGCGACATGACACATCATCCAAAAGCAAAAACAACCGGCAATTCTACCAAACCTGACAGACAAGCTCGCCACCAACGCCCAATTTTCTGGCTTCCCGATTACTCAGTACACCCTTGGAGGTTGAAAGCACGGCAATCCCCGTCCCCTGGCGAATGTCCTTCATCTCCGACACCGCACAATAAACACGGCAACCTGGCTTCGACACGCGCTCGATATGCTGAATAACATGCTCGCC
>CANHVD010000164.1 GCA_947463775.1 Planctomycetaceae bacterium
CGGGACCATCTGTTGGTGGGTCGACCGGATCTTTGCCCGGACCATCTGTTGGTGGGTCAACCGGATCTTTACCGGGACCATCTGTTGGAGGGTCAACGGGATCTTTGTCGGGGCCATCTGTTGGTGGGTCGACGGGATCTTTGCCAGGACCATCTGTTGGTGGGTCAACGGGATCTTTGCCAGGACCATCTGTTGGTGGGTCGACGGGATCTTTGCCGGGACCATCTGTTGGTGGGTCGACGGGATCCTTGCCAGGGCCATCTGTTGGTGGGTCAACGGGATCTTTGCCGGGACCATCGGTTGGTGGATCTGTCTTATCGTCAATCGTCTCTACATAATCAAGAACTCCGGTGTTGGCCTGTCCGCCGCCGTTACCACCGGCGGCTCCACCAGCACCGCCGGTTTCAGGATTCCAATTCCAGCCATTGCCTGCAACTCCACCCCCTCCTCCGTTTCCACCACCTATTCCCCCATTAGCACCACCACCACCGCCGCCACCGCCTATGCCGCCAGTTCCACCCCCGATTGCAGATCCGCCACCAGCTCGACCCGGAGTTGGAAGAACGCTCCACGCACGAGTACTGGATTTGGTTGATGTCCCAATGGAGGGCTCAGAATCGCCGATTGTTTCTTTCGAAGCCCGCGCAGAGATTCCGCTTTTGGCTTCTGACTGATTACGAACAACATTTGAGGAAGTTTCCGTTGAAGGCCGACTCTCAACCTTTTTCTGGTCTCCGGCAGTGGGGGCACCAACTGCAGCCTTTGTGTCGTCCCCTTGCGCCCAACGCGCCTGTGAGGTGGTCGGCACCATGCGCCCGGAGAACGGATCCCGTACCATCAGACTGGAAATCAGGCCGGAAGTAGCAGGTTTCTTCTGAGAAGACTCGTCTGCGTCTTTCCCGGTTTTCTCACGTTGATCGGCATTCTGTTGAGTCCTGGTATCACCGGCCTGCGTCGCAGGTTTGGTAGCTTCTTTTTTCGCCACCTGCCCCGCGTCGTCCAGGATAGCAGGCCCTCCCCATTGATTAGGCCAGCCTGCAGGAAGCCGACGGCCGGGCTTGTAAGTCAGCCCAACCTGCTGATCTGCAACTTGAGGTTCAGCGAAGTTACTCAGCGGCAAGACATAATGTTGAATGCCTGCAACGGGAGAGTTGTCGCATTGGCACGACTGTCCCCAAACCAGATTCATCGGAACAAACAAAGCCACCCCTGCCGAGAAAATTTCAACGACCCGCGCCTTGTTCTTCATTCCGAAACCCTCATCTGAAATTAAATGATGTTGCATGCTCAGAACATTCAACATGCCGAGCTGATGCTGTTCCCCTACGGCAATGATGCAACTCAGAACCGTAGGTTGCGGCGATGCTGCTGCTCCTTTCGACCGATCGAATTCGCCCGACCGATTGTGATGTACTTAAGGCAGTAATGGTAAAATCGATTGCACGGACTGTGCGTTGCAGGTCATTGCCGTCACATCCGTCAAACCACCCACACTCCACGCCGACGGGCCATTTGACGGGGGTTTAACGAAAGGAATGGCGGCGAGGTTCATTTCGTGTCGTAGCGTTTGGGAAACCTTTGAATGAAAGCTACTAAGGAACCTTGCCTGATGTCTCTTCCCCCTCGACTCGAACAATGGCGATGTCTGGATTGGCCAGCGCGAGCACTTGTGACGGCGGGGCTTGCAGGAATCATGGCCTGGGTCTTCCGAGATCTCCTGAGTAACTGTGTCAGTCGCTGGACCACAGAGCCGCAATACTCACACGGCTTTATCATTCCCATGATGGCTGTGGGGCTTGGCTGGATGCGCCGTTCTCATATTCCCCCAGGAGATGCTCGAAGTCACATCAGCGGTCTGCTTCTGACGATCACTGGATCACTACTCCACCTGCTGTCCACCTACTTCTATCTGGAAGCGTTTGATGCCGCGGGATTTCTGTTCTGTCTGACGGGCATTGTATTGCTTGTCTGGGGCAAACGATTTTTTCGAGGTGTTTGGCCAGCCGTGCTGTTTACAGGGTTCATGTTGCCACTGCCATTTCAGCTTGAACGCATGTTGTCAGACCCTCTGCAAGTAATGGGAGCGACGGAAGCCACTTATTTTATTCAAACATTTGGTATTCCAGCGATCGCTCAGGGCAACACAATTTTGATGGGCGACATTCGCCTCGGCGTTGAAGAAGCCTGCAGCGGCCTCAGAATGCTGATGGTCTTCATCGCGATCTCAGCGGCTGCAGTCATCGTCAGCGATCGCTCACGCTGGGAAAAGATTCTGATCTTCATCAGCGCGATTCCGATTGCCCTGATCAGCAACATCGTCCGAATTGTGGCCACGGCTCTGGCCTATGAATACGCAGACCGAGAAACAGCGGATCTCATTTTCCATGATCTGAGCGGCTGGCTGATGATGCCACTGGCGATGCTGTTGCTGTTTCTGGAACTGAAGATTATCGACCTGCTGTATGTGGAAGTGCCCGACGCTCATCCGGGCCTTTCGTTCCATCGGACACAGAGTGGCATCACTGTCAGCAGAACATAAGGAATTCGAGATGACTTCGTCCAAAACCTCAATGAGCCGACGTGACTTTGGTATGTGCCTCGGTGGTCTCGCAACGCTCAGCGTTTCAGCCGCAGCAGATTCTCTACTGAACGAAGGCCTGAGTGATCCGGTGGTTCTGAACGCAGCGAAGGAATCATTGGACAGAATTCCCGCAACGATCGGCGCATGGACATCGACGCCAATGACGATTGATGAACGCGAGATTCGTCTGGGAGAAATCTCAGGCTACTTTCGCCGGGAATTTCGACACGCCGAAACCGGACGTGCGGTTGTCCTGACAATCCTGTGTGGCGGCGCTGGTCCGATGAGTGTGCATCCACCGACAGCCTGTTTCGAAGGAGTTGGCTATTCACTTGTCTCCGGACCGGCCGTTATCGGAATCACAGATAATGAAGAAATCACCATCAGTCTGAACAAAGCCGCTTTCAGACCGCAGGGAGCAATGACGTCCGACATTACCCGAGTGTTCTGGGGCTGGAGTACAGACGGAACATGGGACGCTCCTGCAAATCCACGAATTGCCTATCGGGGACAACCGGTTCTCTTCAAGTTGTACACCGTAGATCGAGCCTGGGATTCCGGAGACGGAATGGCTCAGTCAGAAACATTTCTCACCGATGCACTTCCTGTGATTCGGCGAGCGTTGGCAGTCTCCAAAAACTCCTGATCTGCGACTAACGACTTCTATGAAGACTTCCACTTCAAAAAGCGGCTCTCGACCACGCGTGCTGAATCCGCGCGCGGCCCTGATTCTGGCGGTCGTTCTTGGCGTGACCGTCGTCGGAGTTCGCAAAGTCCATGATCGACAAATGTCGCGGACGGTGCAGTTCCTGCGTGATACAGCGTTTAAGTCGCTCGCCAGTGAAGATTATCGAAACGCCCAACTTCAATTGAGTCAGTATCTGTCTCTCAAGTCGAATGACCCCGAAGCTCGAGAGCGCCTCTCCTGGGTTCTCTCCGAACACATTAAGACTCCGCAGTCTTTCGAACAGGCGATTCGACTCAACGAAGACCTGCTGAGAACCGATCTGACGAACTATGAACTGCGTCTGCGCCACACGCGGCTGTTGATCAAGCAGAACCGCATGGCGGATGCCAAAGCTCATCTGGACCTGCTGCAGTCAGCCATGCCCGATGAAGCTGAAGTCTGGTACCTGAGCGCCGTCGTTGCTGGTGCGGGGCGCGATCCTGCGGGAGCGATGAAGTGCCTTAAACGCTCCCTGCGATGTGCAAAAAAGATTCCCGAGACTTACGCGTTACTTGCAAAGCTGGCTGATGAATCAACGCCACCGGAGTTGCAGCCGGAAGCTCTGATGCAGCAGATGATTGCTCAGTGCCCCAATGAAAAGGCGTATCAGATTCGAGCAGACTATCGCATCGAAAAACAGCTATGGTTTGACGCCATCAGCGACCTCTGGAAGTCATTGGAGGAAACGCCTGATGACATGATACTGAATGCCAAGCTCGTGCGTTGTCTTCAGGCACTCGAATCGAATAATGAATCAGATGCGGCTCAGGACCGTGCGATCGCTCAAGCTATTCAACGAGGCTGCGATCACTTTCGTGAGCGAATTGCTGAGTCAGGACAGATCCCGGCTCTGCGGCTGTATCTTGCGGCTCTCCAGTGGAAAAACAAAGACAGAGACGACGCTATCAATGGGCTTGAGCAGGCGATTCAGGTGATGCCACGTTCGTTCTCTCTGCATGAAACGCTGATTGAGTACCTTGTGGCTGAGAACCAGCATCAGAAAGCTCGTCGTCTGCTGGAAAGCATCCCGGCCGGTGGACTCGCGCGGGAAGTTTATCATTACAGTCACGGGCGAATTCTGATGGCGGAAAAACACTGGAAACAGGCGGCCGATTCTCTTGAGCAGGCGCTCGCATTCGGCCGGAAAGACTCGGCCCTGTTTGGGCGTGCCCAGATGAGTTATGCGATCTGTCGCAGTCAGACGGGCGAGTCCCGTGTCGCGCTGGAAGCATTTCGTTCGGTCGTTTCAACACGACCTGATTCCACAGCAGCTCGATTAGGTATTGCGGCTGCATGGGTTCAGTCCGGGCAACTTGATCTCGCCATCGCAGAATATCGTCAGTTGAAGAATATCACAGGAGTCACTGCCAGCCTGGCCGATCTGATGATCCAGAGAAACCTGCAGCAGCCGGAGTCACTCAGGAACTGGGATGAGATTGATGAGCTGACTCGCGAAGTGAACCCACAGATCGCAGACCCAGTCCAGCGAGCGTTGCTTCGTGCTGACCGGTTGTTTGCGACAGGCCAAATCGTAACCGCACTTCATACGCTGGAATATGCGACGGCTATGTACCCGGATCGCAAGGAGATCGTCTCCGCTCAGCGTCGCCTAAATGGCGAATTCTCAGTGGGGATTAACGAACGACTCGCACAGCTGGCCGCTGAAGAACCATCGAATGCGGAAGTTCAGGCAGCTCTAATCCGCCAAAAACTCAATTCGGAAGGACCTGACGCGGCGATCGCACTGCTCGAGACGACCGCCAGACCGAAGAACTCTGCGGCAGAATCCCAGGAGACAACGCTGCTCCTCGCGATCCGGATCTCTAACCTTATCGTTTCCCTGGAGAGGAAGGGCGGCGGCTCGGAGGTGACGAAAACATTTGAACAGGCCGCTATCCGATACGCAGAACAATTGGTGTCGCTGAGCCCGAAACATGAAGCAAATCTTGTCAAAACTCTGATGCATGTCGGTCGCACATCTGACGCCATGAATGCGGTTACGGTTCTGCCAGTGAAAGACCGTCCGGAAATGAGAGCGGCCTGCCTGCTGGAAGTTGTACGCCCCGAATCCACGCGGGAAACAACGCTGCCGACGATCACTAACGCGATGTATGCTCTCGTTGGCCAATATCCAAACAACATGGAACTGCGAGTTCGCTACGCGGAACTTATGATTTATGCTCGGCAGTATTCATACGCGGAACAAACCCTGGCCACGCTCCGCCCCGAAACCGTCAACGTCCCTCAGGTTCTGTCGCTTCGAGCCTGGCTGCGATCGGCTGAAGAAAAGAACATCCCGGAAGCCATTGAACTGATCAATCAGGCTCTGCGATCAGCCCCTCAATCATCTGCATTTCGTGAAATCAAAGCACGAATTCTTCTGACCCAGAACCAGGCAGATGAAGCAATGCGAATGCTGGAAGCGATCCCGGAGCAGGAGTTGTCGCTGTCTGGACAAGTTTATCTTCTTGCATCACTCCTGAAGCTGGAACGCGATGCGGAAGCTCATACGATTTTCGAGCAGATCCATCCACTTCACGATGCGGATTCGCTGTATCCAGCTGACGAGGATCTACTGAAAGCGATCAGCAAACAAATCCTGACACCCTCTACTGCCCAGCGATAATTCCATGCCTCGACTCTCTGTTGTCGTTCCCACCTTCTGTGAAGCCGACAATCTGCCGGAACTGGCGGAACGACTTTTCAGCAGCGTCTCGCAGGAACTCTATGACACCGAACTGATCATCGTTGATGACAATAGTCCGGATGAAACGCGGACAATTTGCGAGGCGTTAAGTCGACGGTTTCCAGTTCGTCTGCTCGTTAGAACGAACGAACGCGGACTCTCCAGCGCGGTGATTGAGGGAATCAGAAACGCATCGGGAGAGATCCTGGTTGTCATGGATGCAGATCTGTCACATCCACCTGAAGCAGTGCCGGAACTTGTTGCAGCCCTTGAGAATCCGATTACTGACTTCGTCATCGGAAGCCGCTATGTTCGAGGCGGTTCGACTGACGAAGACTGGGGTATCCTGCGTTATCTGAATTCCAGAATGGCGACTTGGCTGGCAACTCCTTTGACACGAGCTGCTGACCCCATGGCTGGTTTCTTCGGACTTCGAAGAGAGACTTTTGAGGCCGCAGAACAGCTTAATCCGATTGGCTATAAAATCGGTCTCGAGCTGATGATCAAATGCCGTTGTCAGCGGGTCGTCGAGGTTCCTATTCACTTTGCAAACCGCAAATGCGGCACGAGCAAGCTTAACGTCCGAGAGCAACTGAATTACATCAGACACCTTGCACGTCTGTATGCATTTCAATTGACTGCTCAGCAACCACCGATAGCATCGAAAGATTATCGTCTTCAAGGCTCACAAGGCAAAAAGAGGCGGCAAACGTCCACAGCGACGCTCTAAGTACGAAACTGCAGGCCCGCCATGGATTCATGGACAAGCTGTCTCTAATTCGCACTCAACCTCAAAAAAAACAGAAAAACGGCGCAACCAGAGCAGAATCAGCTCAAAACAGTGATCCGGGATCACTCATGGTATTCCCGATTGCCAACTTCTTGCGTTTGAAAATAGATCTCTGTTGTGAGCAAGGTCCCGGTCTCCTAAACTTCCGCCTGCTTTTTCGGGCTTTTACCGAAAAAAAGTGCATTCAGACCCTTTGGAAGTGGTATCCACGAGACTCAGGTACAGGCAACAATGGCGAACTTTTTCTTCACCAGCGAATCAGTCAGCATGGGACATCCCGACAAGGTGTCCGATCAGGTTTCCGACGGCATTCTGGATGCTCTGCTCGCGCAGGATCCAATGTCCCGCGTCGCCTGTGAAACCTTGTGTACAACCGATCTCGTTGTTTTGGCCGGCGAAATCACAACGTCAGCGAAAGTCGACTACGTCGCAGTGGCTCGAAAAGTCATTCGTGACATTGGTTATACTTCAGATGACATCGGCTTTAACGCTGACAGCTGCCGAATCTTTCTGGCTCTTCACAGCCAGAGCGGCGACATCGCTCAGGGTGTTGACCGTGACGGTGCTGGCGACCAGGGCTTGATGTTTGGCTACGCGTGTAATCAGACTGAAGAACTGATGCCTGTGCCAATCGCCTACGCTCACCGCCTGATCAATCGCCTGACAGAAGTTCGCCAGAAGGGCGTTGTGAACTGGCTGCGACCAGACAGCAAGAGTCAGGTCACCGTGGAATATGACGGACAAAAACCAGTTCGCGTCGAAGCCATCGTAATCTCTACTCAGCATGCGGAAAGTGTGACTCAGGAAGAGATTTCAGCCTTCATCAAGAAAGAAGTGATCGGTCACGTAATCCCAGCAAACATGCTGGACGCGAACACCAAGTATCATATCAACCCAACCGGACGATTCGTGATTGGTGGACCTCACGGTGACACCGGTCTGACCGGACGAAAGATTATCGTCGACACTTACGGTGGCTGGGGTCGCCATGGTGGCGGTGCCTTCTCCGGTAAGGACGCAACGAAGGTCGACCGTTCTGCCGCTTACATGGGCCGTTATGTCGCCAAGAATATCGTGGCCGCAGGGCTGGCCGATCAGTGCGAAGTGCAGTTGGCTTATGCCATCGGCGTCGCTGATCCAGTGAGCATTCGCGTCGACACATTTGGCTCCGCCAAGATTGCGGAATCAAAGATCGAGAAGCTTGTTCGAGATCATTTCCCGTTGACTCCAAAGGGAATTATCGAACACCTGAAGCTTCGCCGCCCAGTGTTCCTCAAGACTGCTGAAGGCGGTCACTTCGGACGCTCCGGTGACGGCTTCACATGGGAAGCCACCGACAAAGCCGACGCACTTCGCAAGGCTGCTAACTGATTATCCTCTGAGTCATGTGTTTGAGAGTAGCCGGATTCGTGAGAATTCGGTGCGTCTGCATGGAGGTCGTCCGAATTCTCACGAATCCGGCTACAAAGAAACTTCTCTCTCCCACGCGACTTATGACCATCGACTCGCCCCGAGGACTTTAGTACTCGGGAACAGGTTAGACCATATCGGTGCAGTCAGGAAACCTCCTGACTGCTACATCCAACTGAGAAGCCCGGCTTTCCATAAAGCCGGGCTTCTCTTATTCTCCCTACAGTGTGAATTGAGGCCGGGTGTTCGCGGGACACCTCCGGAAGTTAGCCTCAATCGTGGCCGCGCACAGAAAATGTTCCGGACACAGCCCGGAATTTCTCCGGCATGGATGCACGGCGATGACAACAGAACAACAGCCCGACCAGCGAACCAACGAACTTCGACCTGAAGTTCGTAAAATCATTTCGTCGGGAAAGCGGCCGACGGTCGTGCGATCTGGCTCTCTTCTTTCGGTGAGTGTTCTCACCTCGATGAGTCTGATCTTCTTGTGGCTGTCTTTTACTCCGGCGGAGTTGTCGCCTCTTGCCTGGATTGCACTGATTCCCATCATTCAGCTGCTCCGGCTGAGAACTCTCCCGCGTTTTAGTGGCCTGTTCATCTGGGGCCTCTCCATACTTTGGGCCACGGCCACTCTTCAATGGATGCGTCTTGGGCACCCCGCGATGTTTCTGGCCTTGGCTGCTCTCGCCGCCTATGTCGGACTGTATATTCCCACATTCATCTGGCTGGGACGACGTTGTCTCATGGCAGGCCTGCCATTATGGATTTCTGTGCCTGTCGTCTGGACCGGCCTGGAGTATGTTCGAGCCTATCTGCTGACCGGATTTTCATGGTACTATCTCGGCCATAGTCAATATCGCTGGCTGTCTCTGATCCAGATCTCCGACATCGTCGGCGCGTATGGCGTTTCATTTCTGATCGCGCTGGTATCCGGAGCACTCGCGCAGCAGATCCCGCTGGCATGGCTGCGGCGGTGGAAGCTTGACGTCGACGAATCCGCTCAAGACACATTTTCTTTTCGTCCAATCGTCGTTTCAGCACTGCTGCTGATCGGAGTTCTGACCTACGGAACTTTTCGCAAAACGCCACCGGAGCAATTTCCACCCGGCCCGGCCATGGCTCTGATTCAGGGAAATTTTACTCCCGAGCTAAAGCATGATCGCAATGAATTCCTGACTCGGTTTCGCGTGCACGATGCGTTGACCGCTCACTCTGTTTCGCTGCAACCGGACGTCATCGTCTGGCCGGAAACGATGTTTTCGTGGGCAGAAAAAAGTACTGCCGAGGGAGTGACCGATGAAGATATTCTTTCGCAGATTCCCGTTGAAGAATTGAGTTACTACGGCAATCAGGCCGGTTTGCTTGTAGAGCCTTTTCGCACTCGCGAAGTACAACAACGACTGGAAGAGTTTTCTCAGTCGTATGGGGCTGCCATCATCATGGGCCTCGAAGCCAACGTTGCCGAAAAGCATGACCTGAAGACATTCAACGCGGCCGCATTTGTCAGACCAGATCTGGGATACAGCGGACGCTACGACAAAATTCATCGAGTCATCTTTGGAGAATACATTCCGCTGCGAAGTGTCTTTCCGTGGCTTTCCGATCTGACTCCGTTCGGGGCCAATTTCGGGATCGATGCCGGTGCGGAAATGAAGATGTTTGAGTATGCCGGATTTCGTATCGTCCCGATGATCTGCTTCGAAGACACAGTCCCGCACCTGACACGCAGAATGGCGGCCCAGAAAGACTCTGAGGGTCGTGAATGCGATGTTCTGGTCAAC
>CANHVD010000165.1 GCA_947463775.1 Planctomycetaceae bacterium
AGCTGGTCTCTCAGATGCTTGACATGATGAGCCAACACTACGACATCCGCCCTATGAAGGACCACGCGGCGGCCATCGCGGAGATGAATACGAAAAATCACAAACAGGCGAGCGGTCGGACTCCGGCCGTTCGAGCATGAAACTAGTTGGAAAAAGTATTGACCACAGAGGTCACAGAGAACACAGAGGGAATCGCAGAGGAATCACAAAAGTGATTTGAACGCAGAGTCCGCGGAGGGACGCAGAGTTAAGCACAATCTGTTTTCCCCCTGCGTTCCTCCGCGTTCAAACTTGCGACTTATCCCTCACTGAAATCTCTCTGCGTTTCCTTTGTGTTCTCTGTGGCCTCTGTGGTGAAAACTGCGATTTGAAAACATGATCCCGTCATCAACACAACCTGAACCCCGCGCCAGCCGCATTCGTCGAGCCATCCTGCTCATCGCTTTGCCGGTTGCACTACACCTTGTCTGCGCGCGGCCGGTGGAACCTGTTTTTGGTGGTGACTCAAATCGCCATGTTGTGACATCGATTTTTTTCCGAGATCTTCTGACCGATACGATCACCACAGGTCACTTAAGCAATCCCAAAGACTACGCAGAACAGTATTACGAACAATACCCCGCACTTGGGCTTCTCGTCTGGCCTCCGTTGTTTCACGGCGTATGCGGAGTCGCCATGCTGATCTTTGGAACGTCAGCCGACGTCGCGCGCTGGCTGGTCCTGCTGAGCTTCATTGTGTCGTGCTGGTGTGTGTATCGCATGGCACGTCGCATTCTGGATGATGACCTCGCTTCCGCCGTGATGATCCTGTACTCCATCGCGCCGTTGATCTTTGATTATAGTCGCGATGTTATGCTGGAAATGCCAACTCTCGCCCTGGTGATGGTTTCTGTCGATCAGTTCGATCTGTGGCTGCGAGGCACTCGACGTCGGCATCTTTACGTTGCCGCGATCTCGGCAGCGCTGGCAGCATTGACTCGATTTGACGCGGCTGTGCTCATCCCGTTCTATCTCGCGATGTTCCTCCTGCGTGGCGGTTGGGGAAAGCTCTGGAGCCGACATGTTCTTATCGCTTCGGCCATCGCCATTGTGCTGGTTGGTCCGGTGTATCTGGTGATCGCAAAGGAGATGGGCCATTTGCATGTTCGGCAGGCTGCGGAATCGGTCGGCGGTTCTGAAGATGGAACTGCGAACGCCTTTCTTGCGACAAAAAACCTGTGGTATTACCCGGTCGCAATTGTGGAACAATCTGGCTGGCCAGCCGCAGTTCTCTGTGTCATCGGATTTGCACTTTCGCTGCGACAAGGTCAAAGACTGCAGAAGTCTGCATTCATCGCCCTGATGGTGGCGACCTATGTGACGTTCTCGCCTCTGGCGGAGCTACGAGCACGGCATGCGATCTATTGGATGCCCTCCGTGGCTTTCTTCGCAGTCTGCGGACTGGAAGCGATTCTTGGCTTCGTACGCCGGACATTCTCCGGCGAGCGGCAGGGCGTCAGCCCTCCGAGTGCGACAGGAATCTCAAGGAAGGCTGACGCTCTGCCGCTCGCGGTTGGAGTGTATGCCATTCTGTTTGCCTCGACGGCGTTTGGGGCGATGAGTCTTCCGACTTACCGAGTCGAAGGTTATAGCTCGGCCGCCGCACAGGTTCTTGACAAAACCTCGCCCGGCGACAGCGTCTTCTTCGATGGCTGGTGGGATGGAAACTTCACGTACCACATGCGACATCTGGACCCTAGTCGTTCGCGCTCTGTGATTCGAGGAGACAAGTTGTTGTACGACTTTGTCTGCGTGCCATCTACGGACTTTCAGAAGCACGTTGAAAACGATCGAGAAATCGTTTCCAAGTTTATCGAAGCGAATCCGAAATTCGTGGTGCTCGAGAATCCACAGTTCTTTCAGACGATCGAGGTCGCTCAGGAATTGCGAGATCTGGTGAAGAATCATCCGGACATCTTTGAGCCAGTCAATCAGATCCCCGTGAAATCATCCATCGCACATCTGCCCGAGTTTCATATCGACGTACTGCGATTTAATGCTCAAGCCGCTAGCCAGTGGCTGCAACAGACCCAGTAATTTGAGAGCCCAAACGCGAGCGGCAGGGCGTCAGCCGTCCGGGTGGGTTTTGTCACCTTCCGCCATGTTCTCCATTTCAAATCTGAAATTTCAAATTTGAAATCCTTTATCCGGACCAATTCCCATGTCACTTCGCATGCTCTGCATCTTTGGTACTCGGCCCGAAGCCATCAAAATGGCACCACTGGTGCTGGCAGCGCAGAGGAATCCGAGGGTGACTCCAATTGTCTGTTTGACCGGACAACATCGAGAGATGCTCGATCAGGTTGTGAAGTACTTCGGCCTGCGAGTTGACCATGATCTGAATTTGATGCAGCCGAACCAGACACTGTCGGAACTGACAGCGCGATGTTTGCAGATGCTGACGGGCGTGATTTCCGAAACGAAACCGGACTGCATTGTCGGTCAGGGTGACACGACGACCGCGTTGTGTGCCAGCATGGCCGCGTTTTATGCACGCATCCCTTTTATTCACGTTGAAGCCGGTCTGCGAACAGACAGCATTGATTCACCGTTTCCCGAAGAATTTAATCGACGAGTCTGCTCACTGACGACAGCTCTACATTGCGCGCCGACAGAAGCGGCTCAGGAGAATCTGCTTCGGGAAGGCTATTCGCCGAACGATGTCGTTGTGACAGGCAACACTGTGCTGGACGCTTTGAAGTTGTCTGTTCAGCAGGAGCGAGCCAACTCATCGACCTGGATCCAGAAGCATCCCGATATTGCTGGTCGACCGATGGTTCTGATCACAGCTCATCGACGAGAAAACCATGGAGAGGGAATTCGCAATCTTTGCTCAGCGATCGGTCAACTGGCCGACATGTTTCCAAAGATTCAATATGTGTACCCAGTCCATATGAATCCCAACATTCGCGGACCAGTGCATGAGATTCTGGCCGGTCGCAAGAATGTTCATTTGATACCACCGGCAGACTACCCCGAGTTTATCTGGCTCATGGATCAGGCCACGCTGATTCTGAGCGACTCTGGCGGCGTGCAGGAAGAAGCTCCATCGTTGCGGAAACCAGTTCTGGTGACGCGTGATTCGACAGAACGGCCAGAAGCACTGGTCGCCGGTGCGACGAGACTTGTCGGTACAGATCCAGTTCGCATTGTCCGAGAAGTCTGCGAACTATTAACGAACCGCGATGCCTACGAAGCGATGCAGGTCGACGTCAATCCTTATGGCGATGGCAAAGCGTCCGAAAGAATCATCGACCTCGCCTGCCGACGATTCAGCCATCAAAACCAACTGGCGATGTCACGTTGATCAAGATCACCGTATCGTCACGAAGTCGTTATGATTCATCAGCACATGCACGAGATTTTCTCTCGCGCGTCGTAATGCATCGGCAGACGGTTTCACTGGGTTCGCAGTGCCTCCTGAAAAGCTTGTCAGAGCTGAACCGGCTGCCAGTCGTTCTGATTGCTGCTTCACGAATGCAAGACACTCTGAGCGTTCTTCTGCCGTGGGATCTCGCAACAACACGTGGCGGAATGCAAGCCCGATGAACGAAGTTGCAGTCTCCTCAGAATTATCCGCTGGCAATTGTTCGCTGAGTTTCCCGGCCAGGATTCGACTTTGAGCCAACGTCAGCGGACTATTGCTCATCGCCAGTGATTGCTGCGGTGAAATGCTCTCCGCTCGCTGATAACACTCCACCGGATTCGCGCTGTCGAACGTGGAGAGGAATGTCATCTTCTTCTCTTTCGACGTGCGGAAATAAACACTGCGACGAGCGAGCGTCAGGCCGGTGGCCGGGTCGAGATCTGCTCCATACATTGTCGTATCCAACTGACCCGCAACGTAAAAGGTTGCGTCTCGAATGATCTCAGCTTCCATGCGATGGCTGTTCTGACGCCACAGAGCACGGTTCTCCGGATCGATCTTTGAGTTTGCCGCCGCCGTTGCCACATCCGATGAAGACGCTGCTGCGGACGATGCCAGCCGATAGGTACGACTCGTCACAATCAGTCGATGCAACGGCTTCATCTTCCAGCCGCTTTCCATCAGCTCAATGGCCAGCCAGTCGAGCAGTTCCGGATGAGACGCAGGCTTTCCGTTCATCCCGAAATCAAACACTGTCGGCACCAACGGCTGATGAAAGTGTCGCAGCCACATGTGATTGACAGCAACACGAGCGGCCAGCGGATTCTCCGGACTGACGACCCAGCGCGCAAACGCGAGGCGGCGCCCGGAACTTGACGATGGATAAACCGGAGTAAACCGCGTGTAGGCTTCGAACGGCTCTGCGGCCACTTTCGCCGCTGTTTCAACGGCAGTCTTTGCTGCCGTCACGGCTGCCTCGGCGTCAGTCACGGCCTTTGTTTTCTTCTCATCGGCCGGCATGCCTTCGCCGGGAAGTGCTGCCTTTGCTGCCGCAAGTGATTGCTCGGCCGTGACCAGCTTGAGGTCTTCCTGCAGTAGCAACCATGTCTTCTCTGCCTTACCAGCGGCTAAGGACAGTTCTTTCGCATTGCCTGCTGGAGGCGTCGCATAGTTAGCAGCGTCGGCCGCAATTCGAGCGTTCGTGAATTCCAACAAAGCCTGAGCAATCGCCTGCTTCTTTTCCGCCGTTTGGAGGCCAGACTCTGCTGACCTTAGATTGGCCATCAACGTCGCTTCGCTGATCTCGGCCGCGTCTTTGACTTCGATCGCTGTGAAATCAGTCGTTGCATCATAGGTCCAGAGATTGACACGTCCCTGAGCTGGACGAGGATTCGGCAATGAGTAGGTGAGTTGTGACTCGCCGTTCAGAGAGATCTCGACCTGTGCTCCGCGAACTTTCACGATCATCTCGTGATCACGATTCAGCTCAACCGTCATAGGCTTTGAGCCATTCGCAGGATACTGATCGGCTCCGTTGACTCGATGCGCAATCTGCAACTTCCCGCCACCCGAGCTGACATAAATGAACGTCAGGTTCTGATCATCGACAACGTCAAACGCGACGCCTGCGGATTTGTAGACGTCACCGCCCGTGATTCGGAATTTCATGCGTACTGTAAAGTCACCGGAAACGATCTGCCTACCCTTCATGCTGCACATTGTGTCGGCTGCATCAAGCTGCTTCAGGCATCCGTCCTGATATTGCCAGTTGCCGGTGCCAGCTTCCCAGAGCTCCGGGCGAGCTTTGGAGAAATCGTCTGTCAGGAGCGTTGCTGGCTCCGCAGGCCGATCAGGTCGACTCTTGAATTCCGCGAGCGCTGATTGAGCTTTTTCAATGGCGACTTTTGCTGCAGCCAGGGAATCATCGGCCAGCTTTCGTTCTGCTTCGGCATTCTGCCGTGCTTCCTCGATCACGAAAGGCTGCAGTCCGGGGTAATAAGAGCTGGCAGGAAGATTCACAGGCTCAATCGGAAGCTCACGGTTACCAAAGACAGCGGGAACGAGTGGAGCCAGAGGTTTGTCTTTCAGAGGATTCTTCTCATCACCTCGAACAAACAACAGCGTCTGCGCGGCAGCGTTGGCGTCGTAGGCTCGCACGAGTCCATCCTTCACGACATCACTCTGGCCAGGGACGCGATCCGTGCGCACGTCATGCGGTTCGAAGATCGCTCGGAGACTGTAATATTCTGTCTGAGCCAAAGGATCAAACATATGGTCATGGCAGCGAGCACAGTTGAAAGTGACGCCCATAAACGCTTTTCCGGTATGCTCGATCGTATTGTCGAGCCATGCGTTGCGATTGAAGACGTACCAGTTACGAACAAGATACCCGGTGGCTCGTGCGGCCTGCAGGTCATCCGGACAAGCTTCATCAGCCGCCAGCATTTCGACAACCATCTGATCGTAGGATTTGTCGGCGTTCAATGATTCAATAATCCAGTCCCGCCAGCGCCAGATGTGCGGCTTGCTTTCGCGAACCTCGGCTCCGTAACCGTCCCAGTCGCTGTAACGCCAGACATCCATCCAATGCCGTCCCCAGCGTTCGCCGTAATGAGGACTTGCCAACAACTGGTCGACAACTTTTTCATAAGCGTCCGGCGAAGAATCATTTTCAAAGGCTGCCAGTTGTTCCGGAGTCGGCGGCAAACCAATGAGATCCAGATAGACTCGCCGCAACAAAACGTGTTTCGGTGCGGGAGCGATTGGAACAAGCCCGCGAGCGGCATGCTGTTGAGCAACAAAGGCGTCGATGGGATGGATGGCCCCTGCTCCACCTTCATTGCCGACGAGAAGAGAACTTGAGCCTTCCACAAGAGGCACTGCGGGCCGAACTGGTTTCAAGAATGCCCAGTGAGTAATCTGGTTTTCGTCGTCCGGAATCTTGGCCCCTTGGTCAATCCAGCGTCGCAGGATTTCAATCTGAGCTGACTCCAGAGGCTTGCCTTCCTCGGGTGGCGGCATCTTCAAGTCACCAGCCTGGACCACGGCCTGAATCAATCGGCTCTCGGTACTGTTTCCTGGGATCAGCACCGGACCGCTGTCTCCACCTTTCATCACGTGAGCAACACCATCAAGCCTCAGACCTCCGCTGGGCTCCGCTTCGTTATGACACATCGCACATTTCGCGCGGAGGATTGGGCGGACATCTTTAACATAGTCGACGGGGACGTTGGCAGCATTTGCAGAACTCTCCGCTGGCGGTGTTTCGTCCGCGAAGAGGCTCAAATGGAAGCCGCAGGTCAGCAACAGAGTGACGCTGGAAATGGTGACAAGCACTGGTTGCATAGGATCAAACCAGACGTTTGTAATGAGGCGAGAAATTCGGGGCGGGCAGGCATGCCGAACCGAGATACTTGGTTCGTCATTTGTGAATACTACCCTCGAAATCGGCCAAAGCCAACAATCGAATCCCTCGGACGCATGCAGCAAGGACCAAATTTGCGGTGAATGCGAAAAGACTGTCCACCATAGACTCAACGGATTTGTGGAATTCTACAACATCATCGCGGGTCAATTGTGCAGCAGCCTGCTGGTATGATATTCCTCTGCAAATGACTGCCGCAGACGTGGCGGTTGCGGTCGCGACTTGAAATGGGAATCAGCTTTCTGTGGCTAAAAAGAAAAGCGTATCAACAAAAGCGGCGGCGGCACCGGCAGACCCTGACGATCTGCTGTCGATCCGTCGTAAGCGAGCGAAGTCGGTCATCGCGAGTTTGAAAACGCTGTTCCCTCAGGCCGAATGCGCGTTGAATCATGAATCCGCCTTTCAGTTGCTCGTCGCGACAATTTTGTCGGCACAATGCACTGATGAACGAGTAAATCAGGCGACTCCGGAGTTGTTTAGACTTTATCCCTACGCCGACTCATTAGCAAAAGCCACACAGGAAGACGTGGAACGGATTGTTAAGCCGCTCGGTTTCTTTCGAAACAAAGCCGCCAACATTCGTGGAATGGCGCAGGCGCTTGTGGAGCGTTTTCATGGAGAAATCCCGCAGGACATTGAAGAACTCATTACGCTGCCAGGAGTCGGCCGAAAAACCGCCAGCGTTGTCCTGGGAACCTGGTTTGGAATTCCCTCCGGGATCGTTGTTGATACGCATGTCAAGCGCCTGACGAATCTTCTGGGTCTGACGTCATCAGAGAACCCGGAGATTATCGAACGCGATCTGATGGCGTTTATCCCGAAGTCGGAATGGATCGAGTTTTCTCATCGTCTGATTCATCATGGACGACGAACCTGTATCGCTCGCCGTCCGAAATGTACCGAGTGTGGTTTGCTGCCACTTTGCCCTCGGACAGGGCTAAAACCGCTTGAAGAACTGTAAGCAAATTCCCAGAAGACCTCCCGTCGGCGGAGCGACGGGTGTACCGTTCGCCCGTCGCTCCGCCGCCGGGAATTCTCGGTTCCATCAATTACCGTGAGTATTCTTAAATGCATCGGTTCTCAATGTTGTTGCTAAGCTCAGCGTTGGTTTCAGAAACTCGCGACGGCGCCAGTCACAAGACGAAAATTCTATCTTGGAGAGCCCTCGTTCTCCTGCTGCTGACTTCTTCTCTGGCGATCGCTCAGGAATCAGATCCCGCGATTGATGGAGCATTAAAGTCGGTTGATAATCGCCGCGACGCGACATGGCAGATTGCTCAAAAGATCTGGCTGGCAGCGGAGCCCGGTTATCAGGAAACTGTTTCGTCCGCATTGCTGGCTGACGCGGCTGAAGCGGCGGGCCTGAAAGTCACTCGTGGAGTTGCGGAAATCCCGACGGCGTTTACGGCCGAGTTCGGTTCGGGCACGCCTGTGATTGGAATCCTTGGCGAGTTCGATGCGTTGCCAGGCCTTTCACAGCAGGCGGTGCCGGAGCCGCTTTCACGCGATGATGGCAATTCCTTTGGGCACGGCTGCGGTCATCATCTGTTTGGCTCGGCATCCTTATCGGCCACGATTGCGATCGCCGAACAAATCAAGGCAGGTACGCTCAACGGCACGGTGCGATTTTACGGATGCCCGGCGGAAGAAGGCGGCAGTGCCAAAGTGTTTATGGTCGAAGCCGGACTCTTCAAAGATTGCGACGCGGTCATGCACTGGCATCCGTCCAGCAAGACATCCGCCGGAGATCGTTCGAGCCTTGCGCGAGTTGCCGTGAAGTTTCAATTCCGTGGGCGGACAGCTCACGCCGCCGGATCACCGGAACAGGGACGTTCAGCACTGGATGCCGTTGAGCTGACCAATCATGCGGCCGAACTGATGCGAGAACATACTCCTGAAGAAACTCGCATTCATCATGTCATCACCAGTGGTGGCGATGCGCCGAACGTGGTGCCCGCCTTTGCTGAAGTCTACTACTACATTCGGCATCCTGAAGCGAAGTTTCTGAAGCCGCTGTATTCACGACTGGAGCTATGTGCAAAAGCCGGAGCGTTAGCAACTGAGACTGAGTTGACGATTCGCTACGAAGGGGGAATTCGAGAAATCCTGCCGAATCAAACACTATCGAATATGGCTCGTCGCCGCCTGGCTGAGCTGAATGATTTGTCCTACAACGAAGAAGAACGTCAGTTTGCCGCGCGTCTTCAACAGCATCTTTCTGAGCCCGTTTCGTTGGAAACCGTGAGTCGAGTCGAAGATGTTGATGGAACGATCGGCAAGGGTTCGACGGATGTGGGAGATATCTCGTGGGTTGTGCCGACGACAGGCTTCAGCACATCCTGCTGGGTACCGGGCACGCCAGCTCATTCGTGGCAGGCGGTCGCTGCAGGTGGAACGTCAATTGGCGAAAAAGGAATGCACCTGGCCGCTCGAGTTCTGGCGGCAACCGCGATTGATATGTTTCGCAGTCCGGAGTTACTGCAGCAGGCAAAAGAGGAGTTTCAGAAACGTTTGGGCAATCAGGAATATGAGTCATTGATGCAACCCAATCAGAAGCCTCCGCTTGATTATCGAAATGCACCAAAGTCATAACCAAACCCGTCAACAGCCTGCTGTAGCGAGTTTCTGCTGAGGATCATCGAAAAATGCCGTCTGCTCTTTATGGCCTGCACAAATTGCTACGAGCAAAGTTGTCGCGTAAACGGACGTTGCATTCCGCGGTGCTGTTCTGTGTCTTGTGTGAAATTCTGAATGTTACGGCGTTGCTGCAAACAGAGTCGTGGGTAGCTGCATCAGAGAAAGCTCAGGAAGAACTGATCTGGTTGAGGAACGAAAAACTCAAAATTGGACTTAGCCCGTCGTCAGGTGGTGCGATTGCCTGGATAAGTGCCGTTGGTGCCGATCGCAGCCTGATCAACAGTTTTGATCGTGGCCGATTGGTTCAACAATCATGGTACGGCAAAGAGGATGGCTCGCTGTGGAACAAAACGCCGTGGCGATGGAACCCGGTTCAGGGTGGTGACTGGCGAGGAAAGTCGGCCATCATTCTGGAGCAGAAGCATGAACCGACAACATCGTGGGTAAAGTCACAGCCATTGCACTGGGCCACGGGCGAACTGTTATCAGAATGCAC
>CANHVD010000166.1 GCA_947463775.1 Planctomycetaceae bacterium
ATGTGGTGAACGGCTGCGTCGAAGGTCATTGCGACTGCATGTTCATGGTTAACACATACCGGTGGGATTATGCCAAAGTCGCCGCCCTCGTTGCTCCTCGACCGCTGTTAATTTCCAACACCGACAAAGACACGATTTTTCCGCTGGAAGGAGTTGTCGACATTCATCGTCAGGTACGGCACATCTACCGGTTGCTGGATGCTGATAAGAATCTGGGCCTGCAAATCACCGAAGGTCCGCACTCCGACACTCAGGAGCTGCATATTCATGCGTTTCGCTGGTTTAATCGCTTCCTCAAAGACGACATGTCCATGATTGATAAAACGGCGGTCAGATATTTTCAGCCCGAGCAGTTGCAAGTGCTGGGACAGACTCCTGCCGATGAAATCAATACTCGAGTTGATGAGTTGTTTGTTCCCGCTGCCACACCGCTATCGGTCGGCGAAGTGCTGAAGACTCAGGAGACGCTTTTAAATGAATTTGGGACTCAGCTACTGGATCGCAGCTTTCGAGCGTGGCCGCAGATGGATAGCTCCGCGATCTCGAATACGGTTCACGTTGAGCAAATCTCTGAAGGAGATAAGCAGGATGTGCACCGACTCAGCTTCGACAGTGAACCGCACGTTTCTCTGTCCGTCGACATCAGCGTCCCTCATGGTCAATCGCTGAAGGAGATTACGTCGCTGGAACTTGTGGTCGAACTGAACTCTGATCCGGAGAAGGACAGTGTGGATGTGGATCTGCCTCCTGTTCAGGCGCAGGCTGTGACTGCTCCGCGAGGTGCAGGCCGCGGGGCATGGGTCGGTAACGAAGCCAAACAGATCCAGATCCGTCGCCGGTTTCAGTTGTTGGGGATGACTGTTGATGGGATGCGAGTCTGGGATATCCGACGAGCTATCCAGGTTGTGCGTCAGGAATGCCCTCAGTTACAGGAACTGAGGCTGCGTGCTCGGTCCAGCGCTGAGTCGATCGTGCTTCTGGCATCACTTTTTGAACCGCCAGTCGAAATCGTTATTGCCCCGATGATCAATGGCGGAGTCGATCAGCAGCCCTCCATCCTGAACCTGACTCGTTCAATGCCGATCGAGATGCTGCCAGTGCTGGTGGCGTCCAGATCGCGGTTGTTCACTGCAACGGTAAAAGCTGATGCACAGTTCGCCGCAGAAGCCACATCCAGCAAAGACTGGAAAGGTAAGTCCATCGTCTTTGGTGACTGAAGCCTTTTGATCAGTCCGTCACAATCCGGTGGATCGTCATCTCCCGTACAACCAGACACCGTTGTCGGTGACGCTGTCGGTAAATCTTCTGGCTCTCTCCGCAGGGCCGATCCCATGACCAAGACTAGATCTGTATCCGGGAAGATCCGCTTTCCAGGTTCGTCCTTCTCCGGACTTTTCTTACAGGCGTCTTGTCATGTTTCTCAGCATAGTTTCTGGTTTGCAGCGGTGGGCGATGCAGATCCAGAAGATCCTGATTCACAAGATGGATCATCTGTCTCCGCAGGACTACTGCATCATGCTGGTCTTTGCGATCGCTATTGGTTACTGCCTGTTGAAGGGGCAGAACGTCTGAGACCAGTCGTCTAACCGTGAGACGGTCTCGACTAGGCCTCACGTCTACTTTGAACGAAGAGATTTGCCAGTAGCCGGATTCGTGAGAATTCGGTTGCCCTGTACTGAGGCTCACCGAATTCTCACGAATCCGGCTACAAAGAAACCTCTCCTTTCGCCCCGCGCGAAGTGTGGCTTATTCGGCGAGTGCCTTTATCGCTGCACGATCCTCGGCAGTCAGCGCGGCCGGAGGAATGTTCGTCTGAGCCATTTTGCTGAGCAGTGATTCGGTTCCGGCTGGTTCCGAGATAAACCAGACACCGTCATAAATCTCAGCGAGAGCTGCGACACGATCCTGGAACCTTGGGTGTCCAATAATCACGACTGGTGTGTTGCGAGTTCTCACATCGGCCCGAAGATTGGCCACAGTTGTGGCCATCGGCCAGATAGGCGACTCAGCCTGCAGCACGAATAGTTCGCAGTTCAACTGTGATGCTGCCAGTTGAAATCCATCAGGACCAGTTTCTGCAATATCGGCTGTGAATCCCGCATCCTGAAAGACGGCCTGCAACGTGCGCAATTGACTGTCATCGGGACTCACGATCACTATCTCAGACTTCAAGCTTCCGTTTTTTGCCGCCAAAAATGTACGGGAAACCGTTGAACTGCTGCACTGCCCTGAGAAACGTGTGCGAGCAATTCTGGCGGCCAGAGTTCGAACCCTTGCATCGGGACTCTTTAACGCCTCGCTCAGGACTCGTGGAGCCCGGGAGTTGAAGGCAGAGTCTGCTGAGTTCTTGGGGAAGGCTCTCAGGAAGCTGGCCGCGGCGTCAAAACACTGGAGATCCAGGGCAACTTCCAGAGCGTTCAGAAGATCATCGTTCGTCACTTCCGGAGGAGCCTCGCCACCGGACTCCGGAGTCGGTTCTGCTGAAGAGGCCGTCACAACCATCATCAGAAGACGGGCTTTGGCGTTATTGGGGTCGAGCGTTAACGCATCGGTGAGATGATTCCTGGCGAGTTCATCGGTTCTCGTGATTGCTGATGACTGGAGGCTTTTCAGCAGAGACTGCCTTTCTGCAACACCAGTTTCCAATTGTTCGGTGGCCGCCTTAACTCGGGCTTTTGCGTCTGTCAGTGCCGTGGCGTAATTTGTCGAGTTGTCTGCTTCGATTTCACCGATCTCAAGAGATCTCAGATAGGATTGAGCCGCATTTGTTTCTTTCTGGAACGCGATGATCCTGATGTCCTGCTCCAGCAAAGGCAGCACAGATGGCGCCGATTCGGCAGCCGTGGTTGCGAGTGAAGCAGAGTCCAGCGACGCAAATCGTTTGTGACCTGTGCTGAGCAGTGATTCCGCTGTCCTCAGCAAATGCTCGACAGCCTGCGTTGAAGATTCGATTGAGCTTTCAGGGGCACGCAGATCCCTGATAGCATCCCGAGCGGCCTCAGAGACATTTGAATCCAGTCCTGAATCGAACCGCCATCGCAACAGGTGGATTGCCAAATTCGAGTCACCACTCTGACCGATCAATCCCAGGAGTTTCGTTTTCGTCGTGGAATCGGCGGCAGGGAGTTCCTTTAAGTATGCGTACTTGAGAGAAGCTGCCTGTGTACTCAAAAGCTTGTTCGCAAGCTGTCCGGCCTCGGTGCTTTCGTCGGCATTCAGCAGTACGGGAACAGCGGCATCGCCAGCCATGAGCAGTTCGGTGGCCGCATTCTCCCCGACTGAGCCTGGCACCGACAGATTCTTGACGAATTCGGTAAGTTCCTCTGCCGATCGTGTCTTTGCCTTGCTGGCCGCATTGATCGATTTCAGGAGTTGCTCGGCTTCCGGTTGCAGTCGGCTATCCTGACGCAGTTCGAGGAAAACGTCGATTCCTGCCTTGCGTCGGAGTTCAGTAAGCTCGGTGTCTCCCAACTGTAGTTCCAGAATGCGTCTCAGAAATGCACGCGAGTCACCAACTCGATCGAAACGCAGAGTTGTCCGTGCTGCTCGAAGAAGCTCTTCCGGGGTTGAGGGTGGAAACTGATAAAGGTCCGGAGCAATTGCAATCGAAGCCGCCGAGGCCGTGGCTGATTCAGAGTTCGTGTCCGTCGGTGTGTCAGCCTCCTGAGCGAGGATTCCGGAACCACAGGAAAGGATCAGCGCGAATCCAGCAAGTCGGCTCTTTTTGAGCGATACAACGAATCGTTCAGGAACAAGCATCGAAGAATTCCAATCTTTCCAACCCACCCAAGGCTTCAGGCGACTAACTGTCCGGCTAACGGAGGCAGACTGCCTTCATCCATGGTGGCTTTGACGGCTATTTGAATCCAGAACGGAAATCGTATTTTCACGGGCTGAAGTCACCAATTCCCCTACTTCCTGCGGTCTCTCCGCTAAATCGGCCGGCTCGTTCAGCAAAGTTCATCTGCGGTGAGAACTGAAGATTGAAAGCCTGAACAATCTGCGCTGCTACCTCTGTAAACCGCAAAATGCACGGTCCAGAGTCCGAAATTGGAATGCAGGCAGAATGCCACGCAGATAGGCAGCGGATTCATATCGGGGACCAGAATAGTGGAATGTGATCGACAAAAACCGGCGGAATGAGGGGAGCATCCAAGCCCGGATAATCGCTGTTCATTACCTGTGCCTTCGAACTGAACACGCATGCGTGAAATGAAAGCATAAAGCCGTTTGGACACTATTTTTTGTTCAATTCTCACACTGATTCAAAACACACAAGTCATTGCTGCGATTAATTTTAGGTTGGAACTTAAGTACATTGTTGAACGCTCGGGCACGTTGTTTGCATTTCTAGGCACCAGTTCATTTCGTTGGCATGGATGGTTGCTGAAGAAGGCTGGCAGGAGTGCCTCTGGGGGTTGTTCTGATTTCGGCCGGGATTTGGAACATCTTCAAGATCAGTCTTCGTCACCGATGAGGCTGCAGTGCCAATTCTTTGGCCACCCATCGCAGCGAATGAAGTTCCTTATCCAAGGAACGAAGCACGAAAACACACGGCACAAATACAAACTAAGGGGATAAGGCGATGATGGCCATACATTGGTCTCGGTTGCGGCGACGTATTTTCGCATTTGCAGCAGGGACTGCCATTTTGGTAGGTGTGGGTTCTGGTTTGCAAGCTCAGGATCCTCCTGTGGCTGCTGAGGCGACCCCCGCAGCCGAGGCTCCGGCTCCGGCTGCTGAACCTGAAGCTGCACCTGCTCCAACTCTTCCAGCTTATTTTACCGGCACTAATCCTGACCCGGCAGCGCCGGTTTGGCCAGATGCTGGCGGTGGTGCTGCTGGTTATTGGATCACGCCATCCGCCGGTCCTGTTGGTGATGGTGATCCGAAGGAGATGACTCCGGAAAAGTTGTATGATCGATCCGTGCATAACATGTTCTCTATCAACATGGTTTGGGTGTTGGTCGCCGGATTTCTTGTGATGTTCATGCAGGCAGGTTTCATGCTGGTTGAAGTCGGTCTGTGCAGAGCGAAGAATGGTGCTCACACAGCTGCAATGAACCTCATGATTTATCCGCTTGGCTGTATTGCCTTTTGGGCATATGGATTCGCGATTGGTTGGGGTAATTGGTTCAACGGTCCAGTGGCCCCAGGCTGGTATTCAGCGCTCGGTCCAGGGACGTCAATTTTGAATGAAGGAATCGGTATTGGCGGGGATCCTGCTGCTCCAGGCATCTTTACTTATGGACTGATGGGCACAAAGGGCTTTTTCCTTCAGGGCATGGATGATGTCAGCGTTCTTGCACTGTTCTTCTTCATGATGGTGTTCATGGACACCACAGCCACGATTCCGACCGGTGCCATGGCAGAACGTTGGAGCTGGAAGAATTTCTGCTTATATGGCCTGTGGGTCGCGCTTCCCTACTGCTTGTTTGCAAACTGGGTCTGGGGTGGTGGCTGGTTGGCTCAAGCGGGAAAGAACTGGGGTCTTGGCCACGGCGTTGTGGACTTTGCCGGTTCCGGTGTCGTGCATGCAATGGGTGGGGCAATTGCCTTGGCCGGTGCGTGGATTATTGGTCCTCGAATTGGAAAATTCGTGGATGGAAAACCAGTCCCGATGACAGCTCACCACATTCCGATGGTGGTAGCTGGTACCTTCATCCTCTGCTTCGGATGGTTTGGGTTTAATCCTGGGTCAACACTGTCAGGCACAGACCTCCGCATTAGTGCTGTTGTTGTTAACACGATGCTTGCCGGAGTTGCCGGATGTATCACGACAATGCTTTACATGGCGGTCATCGGGATGAAGCCCGACCCGACAATGATGTGTAACGGTATGTTGGCTGGTTTGGTCGCGATTACTGCTCCTTGTGCGTTCGTCGATACCTGGGCTGCTGTCGTAATCGGTGGAATCGCTGGAGTGCTGGTGGTTATCAGCGTCTTCTTCTGGGAGAAAAGAGGAATCGACGATCCGTGTGGCGCGATTTCTGTACACGGAGTGAATGGAACGTGGGGAGTAATTTCACTCGGGATTTTCGCAAACGGCAAGTACGGCATGGGTTGGAATGGTGTTGTGCGGACGGCGTTTGATGCTACAGGCGATTCCGACGGCGTTCTGACCGACGGTGTTCGCGGAGCACTGTACGGTGACGTTTCACAGCTCTGGGCTCAGCTGCTGTGCGTTGGTGTGGTTTGGGTCTTTGGTTTCTCAATGGCCTTTGTCTGGTTCAAGATTAGTAACCTGATTGCTCCGCTGAGAGTCAGCAAGCAGGATGAACTGATCGGTTTGGACGGTCCGGAAATGGGTGCACATGCCTATCCAGACTTCACAATCAAGAACAGCTAGTTTTTAGTATATGATCGGAGAACTCCCGCTGATTTGTCAGAGGGAGTTCTCTTTTCGTTTAGAGGTGTTGTCGTAACGGGCCTTGCCGGTTCCCAATTACACTGCCGGCATGAAGTCCAGATTGTTTTTAATCCACGCAATTGAGAAAGAGAAAACAGGCAATGAGTAGTTTGTGCAGGCCGTATCTGAAAACCATTTGGATAATGGTTTTGGCCACGATGGTTGGTTTGACAACGAATCTGAATGCGGACGCTCAGGAGGCAGCATCCGAGAGTGCTGAAGCCGCAGCGGTATCAGCAGAAGTTGCTCCGTCGGCGGAAGTCACAGCACCAGCACCTTCAACCGAGGAGGCAACTCCGGCTGCAGAGGCTGCTGCTGTTCCTCATCTGGCAGGAACTATTGATACCGGTTCTACGACCTGGCTACTGGTCAGCGCGGCTCTGGTGTGCTTTATGATGCCCGGACTGGCATTGTTTTACGGCGGGATGGTGCGTGCCAAAAACGTGCTCAACATGTTTATGTGTGTGATGGTTTGTGTCCCGATCATCACGATCCAGTGGGTAGCCTGCGGCTATAGCTTTACATTCGCTGTACCCTCAGCGATTTCTGTCGATGGTGGCAAGAATGACGACGGCTCCGACAAGCCAGCGCTCAGCTATTTGGGCTGGGATTCAAGCCTTGTGTTTCTGAAAGGTTTCTCCGACGTTGATCCTGCCAGCCCAAATTATTTTGGCAAAATCGTTACCAGTGGTGACACGACTGGTGCATCGCCGACTGGTGTTCCGGAACTACTTTTTGCCATGTTCCAGATGATGTTTGCGATCATTACGCCTGCTCTGATCGTCGGTGCGATTGCTGAGCGAGTGAAGTTTAGTGCCTGGTGTATCTTTGTTGTTCTGTGGGCCACGCTTGTCTACGACCCCGTGGCTCACTGGGTGTGGAACGTCAACGGTTGGTTGTTCCAGAAAGGCGTATTGGACTTCGCGGGCGGCACGGTTGTGCATGTTCTGGCCGGAGCTTCCGCTCTCGCGCTGATCCTGATTCTTCCAAAACGTCATGGGTTCCCAAAGGGACCTTTCCTGCCTCACAGCATTGGCTGGACTCTTATGGGAGCAGGATTCCTGATGGTTGGCTGGTTCGGTTTTAACGCCGGATCTGCAATCGCCGTCGGTAAAGATTTTCTTCCAGTGTCTGGTGCAGTGGCGGTGATGGCTTTTGCGACAACAGCCATTGCAGGTGGAGCAGCCACCGGTTCATGGATGATCGTGGAGTGGCTTCATGCTGGTAAGCCAACTGCGATTGGTGTTGCGTCCGGGATGGTTGCTGGTCTTGTTGTGATCACTCCATGTGCGGGTCACGTCAGTCCGGGCAGTGCGCTCGTGATTGGTTTGATTGGTGGAGTTGTTTGCTTCCTTGGAGTTCAGCTTAAGCAAGTTCTGAAGTATGACGACTCACTGGACGTCGTTGGCGTTCACGGAGTCGGTGGAGCTCTGGGAGCTGTTCTCGTCGGTTACTTCACTATCCGGCCTGTCGTTGGTGGTATGGATCAAGTCATGCTGCAGTTGACCGGAATCGGTGCGGCGGCCGTCTATGGCTTCGTACTGACGGCTATTCTTGGCCTGATTATCCACAAGACGATCGGGTTCACAGTGACAGATCAAGCTGAAGAAGAAGGCCTCGACGTGACGGAACACGGTGAAACAGCCTATCGTATGAACTAGACGATTGGCTGATTCCGGCCCTGATTCTTCTGAAGCCCGACTCCCAGTGAGTCGGGCTTTTTTTGTTGGTCCCTCTCTGGAATTTCTGGTCGGCACCCAGCGAATTCGTTGGTTGATATCGCCTCAGCTGACCAAATGAGATGAATTCAGTTTCCCGGTCATTGTCTGTTTTCCACCGGGGAGTAATGAGAGGAGCGATCAACTTCAGTCAGACGGATCAAGAATACGAAACCAAGACGTAGTAGAGATGATCTACGGACGACCGTGTCGTACTTCCGATGAGAAACTTGAATCAAGAGTGACATGACATTAACATGGGAGCAGACAGACATTAATCGCCGAATCTGTGCCAACAGAGCGGGGGAACCACCCTTTTGGGGCTAACTCAATTTATTGAGCGGGGCATCTTCGGCTCCGAGCCCGTCAGCTAACTTCGCAGGCGTTCGAGGACTCTCTTGTCGTGAATCAGCCGCCGGTCATACGCAGGGCATAGGCGAATTCTGTGGATCTTCGTCAGATCTACCTCTCTGTCGCATCAAAAATCGGGTTGAGAAGTGTGCTAATTCTCACGAAACACTGCGCCAGACCATCTGGACAGTATGCCTGCGCCCCGGAGTGACTCTCTTGTCTGAAAATGCATCCCGTGACCATCACTATGCGTGGTGGCTCATCATGTGTCTTTGCGGCGTCGACTATTTCAGTACTCTTGGCTATCAGCCATCCATTGCCTTTGAAGGAGCGGGAATTCTCGCTCCCATCGCCACTCTGGTACTCGTGGCGGTGACTCTGTTTGGAGCACTTCCGATCTATTGCCATGTGGCCGGGGAAACACCGGATGGCGTGGGCTCCGTCGGCATGATCGAACGCATCTTTCGAGGCTGGACCTCAAAGATCTTTGTTCTGGTCCTGGTGGGATTTGCAGCAACAGACTTTGTGATCACCAAGACCCTGTCGGCGGCAGATGCAACGGCGCATTTGCTTTCCAATCCGCTGTTCATGGGCTCGACACCCGAATGGATGCATAGCCAAATCGCAGTAACCATGTTTCTGCTGGTATTGCTGAGTGCCATGTTCATCAAGGGGTACGGAGAAGTTGTAGGCCTGGCGACCCTTCTTGTCGTGGCTTACATAGGTCTGACCGCAATTGTTATTGGTGCGGGCCTCGTGTACCTGGTGTCGCATCCAGAATTGATGACTCAATGGATGGATCAAATTTCCAGTGGAGACTACCACCTGCACCACACTCCCATCTCAGGAAAAGGGCCGTGGGTCGCGTTGCTGATTGCCTGTCTGATTTTTCCCAAGCTGGCGCTGGGCATGAGTGGTTTCGAGACGGGCGTTTTGCATATTCATTTGATTCGTGGAAAGGAAGATGACCCCTCGAATGCGGAGGGACGTATTCGCCGTACGCGACTGCTGCTGATTACTGCCGCCCTGATTATGTCCGTGATGCTTCTTGGATCATCGATTGTAACTGGCACTGGTACGCTGATTCCGGTGGAAGAGTTTCGGATGAGCCCGGAACGAGGCAAAGCCGTTGACCGTGCGTTGGCTTATATTGCTCACGGTGAAAGTCCATTTGCAGTGTGTCCTCTGTTTGGTTCCGTGTTCGGCACCGTTTACGACATCAGTACCATCCTGATCCTTTGGTTTGCCGGGGCTTCAGCGATGGCCGGTTTGCTCAACATGGTTCCTCGATACCTGCCGCGTTATGGAATGGCGCCCGAGTGGGCGGCTGCCTACCGTCCGCTGGTGATCGCGTTTACCGTCATCAATCTGCTCGTAACGTGGTGCTTCAGCGCTGATGTGTCGAGTCAGGGAGGTGCTTA
>CANHVD010000167.1 GCA_947463775.1 Planctomycetaceae bacterium
ACCGGCCCCAATATCGTGATGATCCTGTCCGACGACCAGGGCTGGACCGATTATGGCCTGATGGGACATCCAGACATCAAGACTCCTCATCTTGATCGCCTGGCTTCTCGCAGTGCGGTATTCCGCCGAGGCTACACGCCAGTTCCTCTTTGTCGCCCATCGCTATTGTCGATGATTACCGGGAAGTATCCGCATCAACATGGCGTCACCGGCAATGATCCGAAGCCCGATAAGTCCCTCAGCGACGCTCAATACGGAGTATTGCGAGAACAGCTGATTTCAAAGATTGATCAGCAAGCCACGCTGCCGAAGCTGCTGGCCGGGAAGAGCTATCTCAGCATGCAGTCGGGCAAGTGGTGGGAAGGAAATTTTTCGCGAGGTGGTTTTACTCACGGGATGACTCGCGGGTTTCCTCAGAAGGGCGGACGGCATGGCGATGATGGCCTCGAGATTGGTCGCAAAGGAATGCAGCCGGTCTTTGATTTTATCCAGCATGCGACGCAGGAAAAGAAGCCATTCTTTCTGTGGTATGCTCCGATGTTACCGCACACGCCTCACACGCCGCCGGAACGACTGCTGACCAAGTATCAGAAGCCCGGCCGCCCGGAAGCACTCGCAAAATACTACGCAATGTGTGAGCTCTTTGATGAGACGTGCGGGGAACTGTTGAATCATCTGGACGAGAAGCAACTGACTGAAAACACGATCGTGGTCTATGTCACCGACAACGGCTGGATTCAGGCGACTCCGGAGATGAAACTGGGGCCGGACTGGAATCACGGGTTTGCACCGCGGTCTAAGCAGACTGTTTATGAAGGCGGGATTCGCACGCCAATAATGATTTCATGGCCCGGGCAGATTGATCCCGGAGATCATCAGGAATTGGCCAGCACGATCGATGTCTTTCCAACTCTTCTTGCAGCCACTGGACTGGAAGTACCTAACGGTTTACCCGGTGTGAACCTGCTGCCGCTGCTGAAGGACAAGACTCCTTTAGATCGCTCGTTCTTATGCGGCGAAAGCTTCTCACATGACATCATTGATATGGATCAGCACGAGGCCACGCTTCAATATCGCTGGTGTATCGAAGGAAAATGGAAACTGATTCTGAGCTATGGCAGTCCGCCGGATCGCTATGCGTTCGTGTACTCGGTGAATGAGCGAACTCCGCAGTTATTTGATCTGGAAGCGGATCCTCATGAGAAGCAGAATCTGGCGTCCAGCCATCCGGAAATTGTACAGAAGCTAGCCAAGCATTTGAATGACACGTGGTCGGTGAGCAAGAAGCCTGTCGGTCTTTGAGCGGTCTGTTTAACTGCTGTTCTGGCCGGTCTCCTGACCGAGCCAGGCTCTCAGACTGAAGGTCTCCAATCCCCCACTTGCCTTCACTTTTCAGACGAAGACAATCACCATGGCTAACATCTGCGTCTTCTGTGGTTCGCGCTCCGGAGATCGCCCGGAGTACGCTCAGGCCGCGGCTCTTCTCGGGGCTTATCTTGCAAACGCCGGCCATCGCCTGATCTATGGCGGAGGCAGTACCGGCATCATGGGAGCCGTCGCCGATGCTGTGCTGGAAAAGAACGGTCAGATCACCGGAGTGATCCCGACCCATCTGGCTCGCGTTGAACTTATGCATGCCGCAGTTCAGGACATGCGAGTCACCGCCGACATGCACGAACGCAAAGCTTTGATGCATTCGCTGTCCGACATTTACGTCGTATTGCCCGGCGGCTTCGGGACGATGGAGGAATTCTTCGAAGCTGTCACGTGGGCTCAACTGGATCTTCACACTCGGCCCATCGCAGTGCTCAATCTGTTCGGCATCTACGATGGCTTGATTCAGCTCATGGACACGATGATGAACACAGGCTTCCTCTCAGCAAAGTGCCGTGCTCATGTGACCGAGTTTCGAGATCCTCTTGCGATGATGGAATGGCTGCGAAGCAAAACGGCATAGCGAAGTACATGGGCAAATAAAAAGGCCAGACTCAACGATGTTGAGGCCTGGCCTTTGCCGTTTTGGATTAGTTCCCAACTGGTGCAAGAGAACCGGACGCTGCCGCGTGCCGGCTGATGTCACCATATCCCCACTATGTCTTGTCCTTCACGATCGGATTGGTCAGCGTGCCGATGCCAGTGATGGTGATGGACACTTCGTCGCCGTCTTCAAGTGTGAAGCTGTCGTCCGGAACAACTCCGGTGCCGGTCATCAGGAAGGCGCCGTTCGGGAAGACGTTTTCCTTGAAGAGCCACTTCGCCAGCTCATCAGGAGTTCGTTTCATCTGACTCAGCTTTGTTGCTCCGCCGAAAACGGACTTGCCACCACGGCGAATATCGAGCTGAATATCAATCGCATCCTGATCCAGAGGCTTCTCGGCCAGCAACACGCACGGACCAACACCGGCACACTGGTTGTACATCTTGGCTTGCGGCAGATACAGAGGATTTTCGCCTTCGATATCGCGAGCTGACATGTCGTTTCCGATGGTGTAGCCCACGATCTTGCCGCTGGTGTTGATCACCAAAGTAAACTCGGGCTCTGGTACGCTCCACTTGCTGTCACAACGAACTCGCAGCGGCTGCCCCGGCCCGGAGACTCGGTGAGGAGTCGCCTTGAAAAACAACTCAGGACGATCAGCGGTATACACCTTGTCGTAATGCGATGCCGCCGATTCCGACTCTTCCATGCGAGCCACCTGGCTGCGTTTATAAGTCACGCCGGCGGCCCAGACTTCCTGCTCGTCAACAGGCGACAGAAACTTAACTTCCGGGAGCGGCACGAGTTTCGTGTCCGGCTTCAACAGAAAACGAGCCAGCCCGACAGGGTCTGCGGAGTTCAGAATATCCATCAGCGAATGGCACTGATCAATCTGAGTCAGATCCAGCGGCTGAACAGAATCCGCATGGACCGCAGCCACTCGCAAAGAACCATCATTCATTCGAACGCGTGCAAGTTTCACGAAACTATTCCTGTGATCATTGATAAAGAGTGATATCGATTGTCAGGCAACTTGTGCCAACGTTCTAAAGGTCGAAGTCTGCGAATTTCAGCCGCATGCGAGAGCACAACACTGACGCCTGCGGCTTGCCGTTAAACGAGTCGCAAACCGCCAGCAGGAATCTCGACAACGCTTAGCGGTCAAACTTCAAGCTAACGAACTCTATCGAGCCGTCCAGCCGCCGTCGACGGTAATGAGACTACCTGTCATATAGCTGGCCGCGGGACTACTGAGCAGAATCGCGGCTCCCTGGATTTCGTTGAGAGTTCCCCAGCGTTCCATCGCCACCGCGCCGATGATGTTCTTCTTCGCGTCTTCAGAATCTGCGATCGGAACATTCATCGGTGTCAGAAACGGACCGGGGCACAAAGCATTGCAGGTCACGCCCAACTGAGCCAGCTCAAGACCGAGTCCGCGAGTCATCGTGACGACCGCTCCTTTGCTGGCATTGTAAGGCGTGCGATTCGCCAGACCGACAACTCCCAGCGTGCTGGCAATGTTCACAATTCGTCCGTACTTAGCCTTTTTCATATGCGGCAAGACGGCTTTACAGGCGAGCCATGTTCCATCCACATTCGTCTTCTGAACCTGCTGGAACTCGTCATAGGTCAGGTCAGCAATACTGCCGCGAATATTAATTCCCGCGCTATTGATGAGAATGTCGATGCGCCCCGTTTGAGCCATCACCTGCTCGACCATTTGCTTGACGCTGTCGGGGTCCGTCACGTCGGCGGAAATCGGAATGCTGGGCTTGCCAAAGCCTGCAGTGATCTCTTTCGCAACGGCTGTCGCCTCATCCAAACCACGACTAACGATCACGGTCGTCGCTCCGGCCGATGCTAAGCCGGCTGCAATGGCCGCACCGAGGCCTTTGGAGCCACCGGTAATGATGGCGACGTGGCCCGTCAGATCAAACTGACGCACACCGGGCAGAGATTTCAGATCGACTTCGGGAAGAACAGTAGAGGTCATGGTGGATTCCTGAAAGAAAGCAGCACGAGAATTGGGCGCACTGGCTTTGAAAATTTCATCAGCGTCAATGGTCAGGTAAACGCGTTTCGATATCAATTCGGGGAGAGACAGGGACCTTTAACCAGCAAGACTCATTCTCCCAAAGGTACTCATCGTTCAACGGCAAGCCGCAGGCGTTCGTGAAAACACCATACGCTGTCGCCTGCGGCTTACCGTTAAACGATTTAATTCACGTCCTGCTGGCCGTGTTCCGCCAAAGAGTTCTCTACCATTGAGATCGGGGAGACATCATCGCTATAGTCCGCCTCCATCGGAAGCCAGCACCGGCAGTTTCATTGCAGAATCACGTCATTTCACTCCGTCCTGAAAAACAGACCGCTCATGAAAGCCATTCGACTCGAAGAACCGCGCCGCTTTGAATACGTGGACATTGCTGATCCCGGTCCACCAGGTCCCGGTCAGGTTCTCGTGCGCACGCATCGAATGGGAATTTGCGGAACAGATCTGAGCGGTTTTCTGGGGAAATTTCCGTTCTTCAAATACCCGCGAGTTCCCGGCCATGAACTGGGCGTTGAAGTTCTGGCGGTGGGCGACGGCGTGACGAATGTCAAAGTCGGTGATCGCTGCAGCGTTGAACCGTACATGAACTGCGGAACCTGCTTCGCCTGCCGTCGCGGGCAGGGGAACTGCTGCACAACACTCAACGTCATCGGAGTCATGATCGATGGCGGTTTGTGCGAACGCTTTCTGATCCGAGCCGACAAGCTTCATCCGTCGGCAAAATTGTCTTACGAACAGCTCGCTCTGGTCGAAACCCTGGCGATCGGCTGCCATGCGACTGATCGAGGTGCCTCAACAACGGGCGACCATGTTCTGATCATTGGCGCAGGGCCCATCGGACTGGCGACTCTGGAGTTTACTCGTCTGACCGGAGCAACCGTGACGGTAATGGATATGGTGCAGAGCCGCCTCGATTTCTGCAAACAGCAGTACGGCATTCAGCACACGATTCTGTTCAAGAACGATGGCAGCGAACTGGAACAGATGAAAGCCATCACTGGTGGCGACATGTATCTGGTTGTGACGGACGCGACCGGCAACAAGTATTCGATGTCATCAGCGATGAAGTACGTGGCTCATACGGGTTCGCTGGTTTACGTCGGGATCACGACGGAAGAAGTATCCTTCCTGCACCCAACGCTGCATCGCCCCGAGATGACTCTGAAGGCATCTCGCAATGCATTACCTCGCGACTTCGGCCGTATCATTCGGCTGATCGAAGACGGCACGATCAACACCACGCCGTGGATTACTCACCGCACGCCATTTGCGAACATGGTCGCGGAGTTCGAATCATTTACTCGCCCGGAAACCGGAGTCATCAAAGCCGTCGTAGATGTTTCAACGGCAGGCTCATGAAGTGCAAAGTCGCTGCAACGATTCGCTGCAGCGACTTACGGAAAACCAAGACGAGCCGAAGGGGAAAGCAACTCGGAGGGCTGACGTCCTGCCCCTCATCGGTGCTAGGCAGCTCGGGCCATGGCCGTTGCCGGATGATGCACGCCCATCGCGGCTTCCATGTCGAGCACTTCAGCAGCCAGAGCAAGATAATCAACGGCACCAGATGACGTTGGTGCGTAGTCCATAATAGATTGACCAAAGCTTGGTGCTTCGGCCAGCTTGATGTTGCGGCGAACCTTCGACTTGAAGATCTTGGCAGAGGCCCACGGAGTATCTCCGTCGCTGGCATGCAAAAACTGTTTCAGGTCTTCGGTAACATCAGCGGCCAGACGAGTTCCGGATTCATACAGGCACATCATAATGCCTGTGACGCGAAGGTCGCGATTCAGGCGTCGCGTCACCAGGGCTGTGGTTTCGAACAGCTTGGAAAGCCCCTGCAGTGCGAAGAAGTGTGGCTGCAGAGGAATGAAGACTTCGTTAACCGCAGTCAACGCATTGATCGTAAGAATGCCCAATGAAGGCGGGCAGTCCATCACGACATAATCGAAACGGTTCTGCTCTTTCCAGTGCTGCATGGCGTTTCGCAGGAAGAACTCGCGTCCTTGAGTTCCCGCTAGCTCAACTTCGGTCGCGGCCAGATCGATGTTCGCAGGAATCAGAGACAGATTTTCACCGACCAACTGACGAGCATGATCGAGCGTCGTCTGCTGAGTAAACACGTCATAGACAGTCGGCATGTCGGGACCGGCTTCAACGCCAACGTGAAACGAAGCGTGGCCCTGAGGATCAAGATCCATCAGACAGACTCGTCGTCCTTCGCGAGCCAACGCGGCCGCCAGATTGACGCTGGAGGTTGTCTTGCCGACGCCACCCTTTTGATTCATCACAGCAATACTGCGCATGGAGCTGAGTCCTTCGCCCGGAGTAAACTGATTTCAAGTGACCCGCTGCGAGTTCGCCCAGCGGGGCAGATGAATCTAGTTCGTTCGCCAATCTGCCAACAGAGCAGACTGCTCTCGACGAAGTTTTCTTTGCCCACAGACCAGCAGGATCTGCCGCCATCATCGCGACTCAGGCACATACCGCCGGAAAGTGTCAGGCTCTTCAGCAATCAATGCCGCTTTAGGGCAAGTCAGTCAAACCATTCATCGGCCGGGTTGAATTCCGGCAGAACGACGATGAGCACTGTCATTCGGCCGATCGCTCGATGCCTGACGAGCGGTGGAATGACAATGCTTTGATGAGCTTTCACCGGAATAATTTCACCGTCAAGCTCCATCTTTGCGTCCGGTTCGCATTGCAGGAAGACATAGGTTTCGGTCAGCGTTTTGTGGTAGTGCCGCTTAGCGTCTTCACTGATTTCCGTGATATGAATTGTGCCCGGGAATTCGGGAACGCCATTGAAAGCCCGCCTGGCCTGCCCGCAGGGACAGGGAACAGGCGGAATCGTGGAGAAGTCTGCAATTTTCCAGCGGCGTTCCGACATCTCATCTTCTCCGCACGGTGTCACTTGAGGCCGCGTGCTCGCGGGACAGGCTCATAGGACAGCCTATCGTGGCCATGCCCGGAATAAATCCTCAATTCATCGGCCGAACCTGTGGACGCTCAGAATTCGTTCCCCCGCTGCGCTGCTGATGACGCTGCAGAGCGGCTTCGATAAAGCCCTTGAACAGAGGGTGAGCATTGTGTGGCTGAGACTTAAACTCCGGATGATACTGCACGGCCACAAACCAGGGGTGATTAGCTAGTTCTACGATCTCCACGAGGCTGCCGTTTGGACTTGTCCCTGCGACCTGAAGGCCTGCATCCGTAAATTGGCGACGGTATTCCGGATTGAATTCATAGCGATGGCGATGACGCTCACTGATCTCAGAAACGCCGTACGCTTCAGCTGTTCGAGTTCCCGGAGTCAGCACGCATGGCTGAGCCCCCAGTCGCATCGTGCCGCCTTTGTAACGCACGCCCTTCTGAGCTTCCAGGAGACAGATCACCGGATGCTGAGTTTCCGAAGAGAACTCACTGCTGTTCGCATCGGCCAGCCCCAGCACGTTACGAGCAAACTCAATCACAGCGCACTGCATGCCGAGACAGATACCGAAGAACGGAATCTCGTATTCGCGAGCAAACTGGATCGCCTGAATCTTGCCTTCGATGCCTCGCATTCCGAAACCGCCGGGCACCAGAATTCCGTCGACACCTTTGAGCATGATCTCGGGCCCCTGACGCTCCAGTTCTTCGGCCTCAATGCGTTTGACAATCACCTGAGTCGAATGATGAAACCCGGCATGGTCGATCGATTCATAGATCGACTTGTACGCATCACGATGCTCAATGTACTTGCCCACGACGGCAATAGTGACTTCGTTCCGCGGATTGCGAATACGATGAACAAGTGCACGGTAGTCGTCCATCTTCAGCGGACCGGGCGACAGATGCAGTTTCTGACAGATCAGTTCATCCAGACCGTGTTCGATCAGACCGATCGGCACTTCGTAAATCGAAAACTCCTTATCGACTTCTTCGATAACCGCTTTCTTCTCAACGTTACAGAACAGCGCAATCTTGTCAGTATGCTCGCGACCAATCGGGCGTTCGGTGCGTACGATGAGAATGTCCGGCTGAATGCCGATTTCACGAAGCTGCTGAACGCTGTGCTGAGTTGGCTTCGTCTTGGCTTCACGAGCCGCCTTCAGGTAAGGCACCAGCGTCAGATGAATGAACATCACATTCTCTTTGCCGATGTCGAGCGGAATCTGACGAATGGCTTCCAGGAACGGAAGACCTTCGATGTCCCCGACTGTGCCGCCCAGCTCGGTGATCACAACATCAACGTCAGGCGTCGCGAGGGCAAGAATCGATGCTTTGATTTCGTCGGTGATGTGGGGCACAACCTGAACAGTGCGGCCGAGATATTCGCCGCGACGTTCCTTTTCGATCACCGATAGATAAATTTGACCGGTCGTGTAATTCGAATCTCGATTCAAAATTCCGGAGGTGAATCGTTCGTAATGGCCAAGGTCGAGATCTGTTTCGGATCCGTCGTCAAGAACGTAAACCTCACCGTGCTGATAAGGGCTCATGGTGCCTGGATCGACGTTCAAATACGGATCCAGTTTCTGCATGCGGACTTTGAGACCGCGTCGTTCCAGCAGCATTCCGATCGAGGCAGACGTCAACCCCTTACCCAGTGAACTAACCACGCCGCCCGTGACAAAAATATGCCGACTCATAGTAACCCTGCGTTCCGAATCCCGAAAGAATGATCCCTCAGGAAGTGCTTCTTACCTCAGAACGCCGGGCTCCTCAATCGAGCCGGTCCGCATTCTGCACCTTCCCCGTCTTTTGCAGGATTTCTTCCCGAAAGTCTTCACTCGGCTTGAAAATTGTCGCCACAAAATCCCAGGAAACCTGGCCTCCGGACTTGTCAGAGCGAGAGCAGGAAATCCTTTGCGGCCACGTCCGCATGGGCTCAACGACAAGATTGTTTAACGGCAAACCGCAGGAGAACCGACGGTGTTTCCCGGTCGCTTTCTGAATTCGCGTTCCGTACAGTAGCAACCGGAAGGGAGGGTGGCGTCAACGCCTCCAGCCCAAGGAAGTTCTTCATCCATTTTTTTTAAGCTCAGACGATGGCTCCGAAACCAGTACCAAGATCAGCCATCAACGGCTACTTGTTTTTGTGTGCTTGCGTGGCAGCACCGTTTCTGAACACATGGTTGTGCCAACTGGTCTCCGCAATCCTGATCGTACGCATCCTGATGTTTGCAATTCAGGCCGCTGTCACGTCGGATGCTCGTCGTACTTTTGCCCTGGGATTCCTCATTTCAGCGTTGGCCTACTTGTCCAGTGTTTGGCTGGCGGATGAATTTCAACTTCGACGTGGCAGCACGGCTCGATTGCCAACGACAGCGCTGCTGACTTCACTGACGGAACCTCTTCGTTCGATTTACGATGCACCGATGAGTTCTCGCGAAGCTCAGTTTAGGCATACAGCCCGGGAAAACGGGGCTGCTTTCCTGATTCTTGGGCAGCTGCTATTCACGTTCATTTTCGGTACTTGTGGTGGCTATTACGCCAACCGACTCACGAAAAACGCAATCGACACGACGGTCGATGAGCGACGCCCCTGAACTCGCAAAGCTGGTTTAATTGCAAAAATGCAATTCATGAATTGAATCCCCCCAATGACATCAGGTGCTTTCCTTGTGCTTCGGCAGCACTACGATAAGCAACGTGGCCAGCGGCCCAAAGAAGATTGAAGCAACCCACCAAAGTAAGCCGCTGCGATTTTTGGCCTGAGCCAGTCCCGAATTAATCAGGGACAAAGTCCCCCAGCCGACGAAGAATTGTGGATTCTGCAACATAATAGTCACCGCTCTCTGTTCCTGTTTTTCCGACTTTGCTCGTAACGCAGCTCGGCTTTCAACGAAGACGAATATGAAAAAGATCAAAGTCATTTC
>CANHVD010000168.1 GCA_947463775.1 Planctomycetaceae bacterium
ATCCGGTTGACCCACCAACCGATGGTCCCGGCAAAGATCCCGTTGACCCACCAACAGATGGCCCTGGCAAGGATCCCGTCGACCCACCAACCGATGGTCCCGGCAAGGATCCCGTTGACCCACCAACAGATGGTCCCGGTAAAGATCCGGTTGACCCACCAACAGATGGTCCGGGCAAAGATCCGGTCGACCCACCAACAGATGGTCCCGGCAAAGATCCCGTCAATCCACCAGCTGATGGCCCCGGCAAGGATCCTGTTGACCCACCAACAGATGGCCCCGGCAAAGATCCGGTTGACCCACCAACCGATGGTCCCGGCAAAGATCCTGTTGACCCACCAACAGATGGCCCCGGCAAAGATCCCGTCGACCCACCAACAGATGGCCCCGGCAAAGATCCTGTTGACCCACCAACCGATGGTCCCGGCAAAGATCCCGTCGGCCCACCAACAGATGGCCCCGGCGATGATTTGACGGATATCCCATTGCCTGATCCTTCAATCCCGGACGTCACACCCGATGTACCAACCAGTGACGATCCCTCGCATTGCGGCGGCGGTCATAACACGCCACCTGGCAACGGAGATTCCCCTGTTGTTCCGGAACCTGGCAGCGTCATCCTGCTTGGCATCGCTGGCGGTGTAGGCGGAGCAGGCTTCATTCGCCGTCGGCTGAAGAAGGCGAAGACCGTCGGAAAATGATCGACGAAACTTATGTTCTGAGTTCTTGAGTCACGGCGACGGGCTCATCGTAAAAGAAGTTTGCCATCAGGTGTTCTGCACAGAACAGCACAATAAGCAGGCCTGCCAGAACAGGAAAAACTTCGACTCCCAGCCGTGCAACCCGAACAGCGCGCTGTAACTCATTGACGTCATGCACAATCATTATTCGATCAGTGCCAAACATCTGCAGCAAAGTATTGTCAGGAATGCGAATCAGGTCCGACTCCTGATCCCGGAAGTTGACTGAGAATGCAGCTTCGTAGGTGCTGGGAGATTCAAATGGCGTGACGCGATAGTGACCGGGATCCACGGCATCTGTAATCAGCAAAGATGATTCCTCTGCAGGCAGCGTTCCGGACGTCTGCCGCAGCCCGGGGCGGCGGAGCCGATATTGTTCAAATCGCTGGCTCACCGGGACTGGCAAGTCGATCGCAGCCCCTGCGGTGAAGTTTCTTCGCTGGTCGTTCACGCCAGCAAGATGTTGCAGGATTCTGTCGTTGAGCACAACAAAGGAGATGTTCGAGGTCAGATTGTTCCACAGTCTTCCTCCGTCGTTAAGGTTGTCCATCGCCGACGTAAACAGCAAGCATCGTCCAGATCCGATTCGTCGCTCAAGCAGAGCTGGCTGAGTCTCCTGATTGTCATAATTCAGCAGCACCGTTACATCGCTGGACTGCTCTACAGCCCAGCGTCGATCAAAGGCCACGATCGATAACTCGGTTCTCAGACCTTCGTGTTCGGAAAACGGCTGAAGTAATGGATGCTGGACTTTCGTCAGACGGAGACTGCCGGGCTGGCTGCGAAACGGAACACTGCGAATAGGTGTTGCGGGAAGCAGATCTTTTGCAACGGTAACAGACCATGCGGCTGCTTGAATTCGGTTCGAGCCGGCCACTACGAATACCCCTCCACCGGATTCCGCAAACCCCTTTAGTCCGCTCCAAAGGGATTCATCCGGACGGGCGCAGTTGATCAGAAATACGGCGTCATACTGAGCCAGATTCTGCTGACTGACCTGAGCAGTCACGACACTGGTGATTTCACACTCTGGAGTCCCCAAACGTTCCAGTTCTTCGGGCAGCAGAGCATTCCGAATGAACTGTCCTTCTTCCAATCGATCGGAGATCAGTAACAGTCTGGGACGTGGACGAACACCACACGAGAAATACTTCAAGTTGTCATCTGGCAATGGATCTTCGGAGTTTAATCTCACCACGCCCTGCACATAGGTCTGATTACCCGTGATTCGCACTGCAGTTTGAACCTCCGCCGATCCATTGCCAAGATCCACGATCTGAGGGGCCCCGAAGCGAGTTTCCGCTCCACCGGAATCAATCAACAGCGTTTCAATGGTCTTCTTCCCGGGGGGAATACCGATCGTTGAAATGTTCATCGTCAGCAGCAGGTCGCGTCCCGAAATCGTGGTGTCGCTGGAAAGTTTAAGATCCATGATGGCGGCATTAACGGCGTCAGGAACCGAAACATCGACAATATAGATCTGCAGCCAGTCGTGTTGCTTCAGAAAATCAGAAAGCCCGCTTTCATCCGGATCCTGCCATGCTGTCCTTGATAAATCGGTGAGCACATAAATCTCGCGTGCAAACAGATCTGCAGATCCTCCAAGGCCCGCGTCTTCCTGGACACGTTTTCGGTCGTCGACCTGAGTCTGAATCGCAGCCTTGATTCGGCGATTCAGGGATTCCGGGATCGCAGTCGGTTCCAGCGTTTCGAGTCTTGAGCCTGCTCCGATCAGGTCTGCCTGAAAGATGATGTCTTCATTGGGAGCTGCTCCGGAGATGGCAGCTCGACTGCCTGAAGGAAGTCGGCCAATATGCTCCTTCACGATATCTCGACAATGTTCCAAACGAGTCCGATTCTCATGCCGGTACTTCATGCTGAAGCTGGTATCCAGCAGAAAAACAGCCGCCACCGGGATGTTCTCAGATGTCTCTGCTCGAGGAGATGACAACTCCGCTCGAACTCGCAGACCCCATGGAATACCGACTCCGATCAAAGTGGCTGCGATACCAGCCAGAAGACACCAGAGTCTTAGACGCCCCTTACGTTCACGATGCTCAACGGATGCCGTGTCGCGATTGGCTCCACGCGCTGCAAACAGGAAATATGCCGCAGTGCTACCGGCAATTGCGGTGGCGAGTATAGCCCATTCCCACCAGCGGAGTCCGTACCGTGCAGCGGGCAACGATGGGCGAGCGATCGCGATCACCAGAATGGCGATGACCAGAGAACGAAGAATCAGCAGCAGCAAATGTCTTAGCTGCATTCGTCGCGAGTTGGACGGTTGACGTGCTTTCAGCAACCGCAGCGCGGGGAATTCAATGCGTTTGGGCTTGGCACGCATGACCATGTGCAGGATGACCGGCACGGTTGCCAGCACCAGTCCAAAGATCAGTGTCGAGTTGATGAGTGTCATGCGCAATGTCCGCAGCCGGAGGCAATGAATCCGCTGTGGATCTTAGACGGTCAGGCTTCAGGGGCAAAGCAGGTCAACATCTGTCTGCAGTTGTTGACTGCGTTTCAGGGCGCCTCATCCTTCGCGACTGGTAGCCGGATGATGACGTATAGTCCAATCAGCACCAGGATCAGAGTGAGGAATCGCAACGTGGTTGAGAGATTTCCCACACTGAAGGTCAGAATAAGCCCGGCAACCACAATCACAATCGCGCGGACTTTATCGGCCGGTCGTATCCCATTGCGATCTTCCCAGTCTCTCAGGATCCTTCCAAAGAAGCGAGACCCTTTGAGTCGGCGATGCATTTTTGGCGAACACTGGATCAGCAGGTAACTTGCCAGCAGAACGAACGGAGTGCTCGGAAGGACAGGAAGAAAGAATCCAATAGCCGCAAGGATCAGGCAGGCCACAGCGCCGACAATAGCGGCAGCCTGCTTAAGTCCCGTAAAGCGAGTCGATGGATTCGGTCGCGACACGTCGTTGTTTATGTTCGTCGTGTCGGCACGATCGTTCGTCATCAGTAACCTGCGATGGTTCCAGTCCGCTTCTGTGGTCGAACAGCAGAGTTAAAAGAGATATTCTCCACACGGTACGAATTGAGGCCGGGTGTTCGCGGGACACCTTTAGAAGTCAGCCACAATCATGGTCGCGCACAGAATAACGTCCTGCTTGTCTGAGACTTCTATTGGCCAGCAAGACTCAGGCGGACTTTAACCCTATAGCGACTATTCGTCGTCGTCATTCAGCAGATCTCGATAATTCTTTGATCCACGACGATCTCGCTGTCCGGCGCGGCGGACTTCGCCAACACCACCACCGCCGTCTTCGTCGTCAGACAAACGGTTATTCTTTTTGTTGCGGCGGTCTTTGCCGCCACGCTTCTCAATAAGATGCTTCAAATCATCCGGCAGAGGCAGTTCGTTTGGCATGAGAGCACTCGAAGTACTGAAGCCTTTCACAACACCCAAAAAATGACGGACACGGCGTCCGTGTAATTTTAACTCGATTCAATCACTGTCCTGGATTCAGCGGACATAACCCTTGGAAGAACTTCCATTCCGGGCAGACATCTTCTGTCTGATCTGCTGACCCGACTTTGTTAATTCTGACTTCTTCACTTGTCCGTGAAAAGCCTGATTTTCCGGAACCGGCAGGTTCTGCCGAGACTTATGAGAATTGTTGTCATCCGCAGTCCAGGAAAATCCCGGCCGTGTACCGCTGACAGGTTGCACGGAATTCGGCTGTTGGCCTGCTTCGACCGGTATGCGTTCAGCTCTTGAACGTCCTTGCCCAGCGGCCGCTGGCAGCTCTGCCGGTGACTCCATGATTAAGTCATCGTATGGAGCCACGGGCTCCATGATGACAGGTACTTCGGCCGGTGGTTCATTCAGGTAGTAATCGGCAGAACGAGGCGGCTCAGGGATCCAGCGAGCTCCCTCACTTCTGCGGAACTCCTGAAGGTTTCGGCGAGTATCCCGGGGGCGATAGCGTACTTCGGGAAGTTCGGGCTCCCATGGGCGGAACTCTCGTTCGAGCGCTCCGTGAAACAGCGGGGTCTCTGTGCGATCAAGCTGAGTCTGCTGCTCGGCATCAATAGGACACGGGCAGTCAACGATTCGAGGGACCAGTACGACGATGACTTCTTTTCTGGACCGTTTCGTTCGTGATTGTTGAAACAAACGGCCAACCATCCAGACTTCACCGAGTCCGGCGGCCTTGATTCGCTGGTCATCGTCGATCTCACGAATCAGTCCACCAATGACCATGCCCTGCCCGTCGTTCAGCAGGACCGTCGAGTCGACCGTTGTGATCTGCTCATCCGGAAGTTCGGTGTCGAGATTGATTGATCCATCAGAGACTTCAGGATTAACCTTCATAAGCACCTGACCGTTCATTCCGATGTAAGGCGTCACCGTCAGCACAACACCGACATCAAGGAATTCCACACCCTGCACTGTGCTTGTTTCTGTCGTGGTGCTTTGACGATATCCGATCTTTCCACCGATCTGAATTCGGGCCTCCTGGCCATGGGTTACGAGGACCTGAGGAGATGCCAGAGTTCTGGCATCAACTGTGTTCTTTAACGCATCCAGCAGGCCATCGACTTTCGAGCCATCAATTCCCACCAGCAATGCAGGATTGCTTGTCGACTTTGCAAAGCCCGGTGTTTTCAGTGAAACCTTGGTTCCGGCGATGTCCGACATCATTTCAAGATTCACACCGTGACGGTTGTCGGCTGAAAGATCGACTTCCAGAATATGGGCTTCAATCTGAACCTGCTTCGGTGGGCGATCAAGCTGATGGATACAAGCCTCGATCCGATCCAGATAATCAGGAAGATCCTCCACGATCAGTCGATCTGACGACTTTCTGGTGTCCAGTTTTTCGGACTGCATCGATTTGACTTTGCCTACAGGCGAAAGCAGATCCTTGATGACTGCTTCGATTTCGGTGCCCGAGACGTAGCTCAGCGGAAAGACCTTTATCACACGGCCCTGGACAATGGCTCCACCAGCGTCGTCCGTAGACATTCTGGTGATGGAGATGATGTTGTTGCGGCGACTCCACGACAATCCCTGAATCGATAAAATTGCGTTCAATGCATCGGCAAGCGGAACATCCCTGAGAGTCACCGAGACCTGCTGTGTAATCGTATCCGATGACACAATGTTCAGACCGTGGTCATGAGCCAGAATAGAAAGAATGTCACTCAGACTGGCGTCGTTGGCGATTAATGTGATCAGGCCATTGTTCATGCGCAATTCCAGATTGCGTCGACTGACGACCGTGTCCGCATCACGAAATGGAATGTTGATCACGCCTTTGTCGTCTGTCGTGACTTCCGGCAGGCCTGCACTGTTCTGCTGGAGGTCCTCAGCACGCAGTTGTTGGCGAGGCTCGCTTCGTTTCGCGAATGGTGGTGATTCGACATCGACGGGCCGTTCTGGAACGAGGTTGGGAGTTTTTCGAGGAAACTCCTGTTCTGGAATTCGTTCTTCAGCAGCTTCTTGTGCGACAACATCCTGTTCCACAATGGGAAGCGGACGTTCGTCCTCCGCGGGCGGCAACGTCTGCGGTTCAGGTGGTTCGGGTAGGTCACGTTCTTCCACCGGTAACTGAGGCTGATCGAGGTTCAACTGATTTGGCGGCTGGCTCGGTCGGTAAACAACCTGAGTTCCCTTTGAATCAGCATCTGCTCCCTTGACGTCGAGGATGTCTGATGATGTTCTCGTCCCCTTCCATGCAGCGGTCTGAACACCGGCCGATTTAGTCGTTCCGCCTAGTTCCAAAGCGGCTTGCGAGGTTCGTCGAACTGGACGTACCGGCGGTGCAGATTCAATGAGTGATCGTTCCGGGAGCGTTCGTTCCGGTGTCGATGGACGAGCCCTCCAGACGTTCGATCGTCGGGCTGCGGTGGAACGCGGTACGGAAGTTGAAGGCGATGCTGGTTGTGTAACGCGATCTTTCGCTGTGCGACTCGACCTCTCGCCTTGAGGCTCATCCGACTTCAACGACGTCGCTGACAGGAGCATCCAGACTGACATGCAGAGTGCGACCGACGGAACTGGGCGGAAAAGCACGAGACTCTGGTCGCATCTGCGCTCCAGAGGACGTACTTCGGCTGGTTGTAGTCGCCGCCCAAACATGCATCTACGCCTTTTTCACGGTGTCCGATGACACCGCGATCCCCCTCGGAAATGCGTCTTCGCTGGGCCGATCGAGCCTGAATTCTCGGCGGCTATTCGAAGATTCCCTAATCGGTATCGACCGGAAAAACTGCAATCTCCAGCACGATCGGTACAACCGAATACATCTGCGTGAATTCAAGGACCCGCATCGTGAGAAAAGTCTTCTCAGATCGCCTGTTTTGACTGGCGAAGAGTTTTTGCAGAGATGAAGGGCTCGCGAAAAAAGAGAGATTGGACTCTGTCTTGAGGATCTCCATCAGTTCTGTTGACCGCCCAGCGCGGGTGGCGGTCTTGCATTTGAGGGCGGTCGCCTTTGGCTCACCGGCAAACAATTCGATTAACACACCGCCCTGTGCCTTATCTGAGCGCGGCCAGAAATCCGGCCATCTCGCCCGCAGCATGGCTGTTGTTTTGTTGTTGCGCCTGCTGAATTCCTGTGGAAAACGTCTTCTTTGCGTCTTCTGCACGACCAATTTTTGATAGCAATTGGCCTGCCATCAAAAAAGCTGGCACATAAGGGGTTGCTGCCGTCATCAGGGTTTCAAACAATTCAAGGGATCGCTCGGAACTACCCTCCTTGTCGAATTCCATCGCAAGCATGTATCTGAGCATTTGATCTTCGGGGCTCGACTGCAGCATGACTTCAAGTTTTTCTCGTCGAGACGCCATATTCATAGACCTTGTCTTTATGGAAGAAGCCGCATCCTGCATGGCTGAATAACTCGGCAGTTCACCCGCTTGCAGCGGTATGTGGGCCGCGATTCTGGGCTTAGCCTGCGGAATGTTAGTCTCCGGAGGTCGCTGCACCCGCCAGAATTCAGGTGTTTCTCTCGATTCTCGCTGCAGACAAAGGCCCATTTGCCGAAGGATTCGGGACCTGTACAATCCCGGACTTCGAACTGGCGGGCGAGAAAGTCTGCGGCGACTGTGTCCTTTTTTAATCGTGGAAGTCTTCAATGGAAGCCGGAATTGTCGGCCTGCCGAATGTCGGCAAGAGCACTCTGTTCAATGCTCTGACTTGTTCAACTGCCGCTCAAAGTGCGAACTATCCGTTCTGTACGATTGAACCAAACGAAGGCATCGTCAGCGTTCCGGATGAACGACTTAAGCGAATCACTAAGTACATTCCTCCCCAGAAAGTTATCCCGGCAATTCTGAAGCTGGTGGATATCGCCGGCATCGTCAAAGGCGCGAGCGTTGGTGAGGGACTGGGCAATAAGTTCCTGAGTCACATCCGTGAGGTCGACGCGATCCTGCAGGTTGTGCGTTGCTTTGTCGATGATGACATCACGCATGTGGGCGGCGGCGTCAACCCTTTATCAGACATCGAAGTGATCGAAACCGAATTGCTTCTGGCCGACATGCAGACGCTGGAAAACAGTCTGCCGAAAGCTCAGCGATCAGCCAAGAGCGGCGACAAAGATGCGAAGCTGCGTGCGACCGTGATGGAGAAATGCCAGCTCATCGTCAACGAAGGCAAGCCACTGCGGACAGCGGAGTTTACCGAAGAAGAAGCTAAGGTGATCAGCGCGATCGGACTGATGACGGCCAAGCCGATTCTGTTCGTAGCGAATGTGGCGGAAGATGATTTGGAAGGTAAAGGTCCGTTGGTCGAACAGGTACGAAAATACGCCGCTGAACACGGCGCTTCTGTTGTGCCGGTTTGCGCAAAGCTGGAAGCTGAGTTAGCGGAGCTTGATGAAGCTGATCGTCAGGAGATGTTGGAGTCGGTCGGGTTGAAAGAGCCGGCTCTCGGACCGCTCGCTCGTGCGACGTACAAGACTCTGGGCTTGCAAAGCTATTTCACCGCCGGCGAAAAAGAAGTTCGCGCCTGGACAATTCCGATTGGAGCCACGGCTCCTCAGGCTGCCGGTGTGATTCACACCGATTTTGAACGCGGCTTCATTCGCTGTGAAATTTATACTCTGCCGGATCTTGAAACCTACAAGACCGAAAAGGATATTCGAGCCGCAGGAAAGCTGCGAGTTGAAGGGAAAACTTACGTTATGCAGGACGGAGATATTTGCCACTTCCTGTTTAACGTGTAATGTCAGATTACGCACCACCGCCTCCTAAACGCCCCCAGCGTCGCTCGCCAACTCCCGGCACGCAGGCTTTTGTCGTTTTCATTGTGCTGGCGATGCTGCGGATGCTGGTGTTCAGGCCGGAATCCGGGTTAGATCCTGATTCAAAGCAACTGGTCACCGTGATAAAAGTGATTGACGGTGACACGATCGAACTGACCGATGGTCGCACCGTTCGGCTTCTGGGGATAGACGCGCCAGAAGCCGGGTTCTTCGGTAAAGTTGCTGAGCCGTGGTCCAAAGAATCAACACAGTGGCTGCGTTCGCAGATTGATGGGAAGCAGATTCGTTTGCGCATCGACAGCGAAGAAAAAGATCGCTACCAGCGAACACTCGCCTGGGTCTACACCCGTGACGGTGAATTCATCAATGAAAGGCTCCTGTCCGAAGGTCACGCGAAGCTGTTAGCCGACTACGGACTGCCGCTCGATCTTGAACCTCGTTTGCGAGCCGCAGAAAGTGAAGCTCGAATTGAAAAGCGCGGGCTCTGGGGAGTCTCTCGGCGATCGAAGAAATGATCGAACAGCGGAGCGACCGAACCGCTCCGGCGGTGAGAGACGGTATCAGCAGCGAACAGCAGGCATTGTCATTCAGCTTCCTGTTCCTGCGTCGCTCGCAACACTTACTTTGTTTTCTCGTTCAGGCTCTTGACCAGCGCGTTGTGAAATTCCGGCATCTTGATCGTTGTCAGGTGTCCGCCGCCTGAGATCTCAACAACGGGCCAGTCGGGTCGGGCCGCTTGCAGAGGCTTTACGTAAAGTCGCTTTACCGGGTCGTCTGAACCAATGATGACCGTGACCGGCTGAGAGATGGCTTTTAGTTCGGTTTCACTCAGAGCAAGCTCGGCAATTCCTTTGACGCAAGCTTCGGGTGTTCGAGAACTTTCACGCCCAGCCATG
>CANHVD010000169.1 GCA_947463775.1 Planctomycetaceae bacterium
TCGCGACGTATGTGCGACGGCAACTATTGTTGTACTGTTTCCTGAGCAACGATAAATGATCAAAAATGGAAACCTTCTCATCGGAAGATACCGGTGGTTTTCGTCAAGCGTCGGTTGGCGGTCGGGTGCATCTGAAATCTGTGCCAGCACACCCTCGAATTCTGCTTCAAACTGCAACGCAACGTCCGAATCACGCTCAGCGTACCAGCACAGTGCCTCCGTATAGTCGGAGGCCGCCGCCGAACAAACTCGAACGCGAGTCATTCGGAGAGCCCCGCTGCACGTCTAGCGCGTTTTCGGACACTTTGCCATTCTTCAGTTTCCATAAGGCCGGATTCAATCATTTCGCTCCGTCGTTGAATCTCGGAATTCCAATCGGGCGAAAGTACAAAGCGGTCTTCATCTGTCAACTCATCCCAAAGAAGCGGAATTAATCGACTTCGCTCTTCGGCTGGGAGAGTTCTTACGGCTGCAAGAATTTCTTCAATCGTTGTCATGTCCGAACTTTACCTCAGTTGCAATCGACATCAAGAGCACAATTTACAGCCTCAGCAATTAATCAAACCATGGCTCTGGAAAGACGCCGTAAGAACACAACTTGTTAGTAGAGAACCCCCAAAGGTGGCTTGATACGACGCGGAGTGATTGACTCGCTGTATCGTCTCACTTGGGACCGGCATGCAGCACAGGCCTCACGGGGAATTTGAAATCGCACATCAGCAATCTCAAATTCCTGATCTGAGCGGTCGCTTCATAGCCAACGGTCACTGATCACGCTGAAACTCACGCCAGCACGCCTTCATGCACATTCCCGGCCACATCAGTCAGCCGGAAATCTCGGCCGGTGTAGCGATATGTCAGCCGTTTGTGGTCCATTCCCAGCAGATGCAACAGCGTGGCGTGAACATCGTGAATATGCATCGGCTTCTCCACCGCGTAGTAGCCATACTCATCCGTGGCTCCGTAACGCAGGCCGCCTTTTACGCCGCCTCCGGCCATCCACATCGTGAAGCCTTCCGGATTATGATCGCGGCCATCGGTCGTTCCCTGAGCCGTCGGCGTGCGACCAAACTCACCGCCCCACATGACCAGAGTATCCGACAATAATCCTCGCCGCTTCAGGTCGGTCAACAGACCCGCAATCGGCTTATCAACCTCCAACGCGTTCTTGCTGTGGCCAGCTCGCAAATCCCCGTGCTGATCCCATTGCACTTTTGAATCACTGTGAGTGACCTGAACGAAGCGAACACCCGCTTCGCAGAATCGTCGAGCCATCAGGCACTGGCGTGCAAAGTTTTCCGTGATCGGCTGATCAAGACCGTACAATTTCTGAGTATCCTCAGACTCCTGCGAAATGTCCTGCAAATGAGGCATCTCAGACTGCATGCGAAATGCCAGTTCATACGACTGAATACGAGCATTCAGAGCCGACTCCTGCGGCGACTGAGACAGGTGCTGCTCATTCATCTGCTTCAGTAGATCCAACTGCATGCGTTGTGCAGAGCTGGACCACTTCTTGTTGGCGATATACTTCACGGCGGCGGCCGTTGCAGGCTGACTAGCGACTCCCAGAGGAATCCCCTGATTTTCAGCAGGCAGGAAAGCAGAGCCCCAGTTGTTAACGCCACCATGAGCCAGTGTCGGACAGATCGTCACGAACGAAGGCAGATTGCGATTCTCTGTCCCCAGCCCGTAACTGACCCACGCTCCCATACTAGGACGCACGAACGCATCGCTGCCGGTATGCAGTTTCAAGGCGGCGCCACCGTGAGCCGCGTTTGTTCCATGCACAGAATTCAGGAAACAGATATCGTCGACATGCTGAGCAACATTCGGAAACAGCTCACTGACATGAATCCCGCTCTCGCCAAACTGTCGAAATCGCCAGGGCGATCCCAACAGGTTACCGGTCGGAGCAAACTGCACACGAGGCTTATCAAACGGAAAAGGCTTCCCATCATCCTGCTGAAGTCGAGGTTTGTAGTCGAAGGTATCAACCTGCGACGGGCCTCCCTTCATAAACATGAAGATGACTCGCTTTGCCCGGGGAGCAAAATGAAATGGATTCACGACGGACTGATCCGCCGCGGCCAATTCCTGCATCATCGACGCCAGAGCAACGCCTCCAAAGCCAACGGCCGTGGATTGCAACAGTTGTCGTCGAGATTGATTGCAGTCAAACATGTTTCCTCCAGACATCATTCTGGCCTCACGATCATTGCGTCGAGGGGAATAGAATCCGCTGCGACTTCCGAATTCTCGTCAACAAAGATGTTCAGAAATGCCCGCTACCAGCTACCGGTTCTTGCCTCACCGCACATATAAAAACTCATTCGACATCAGCATAGCCTGAGCAACTGCCGTCCAGGTCGCAAGTGGATGAGTTATCGGATCAATACCATCGTTCTGTAACTGACTTGTTAGCTTCTCTGCAGATGCCAGAAGCTGATCAATTTCTCCGGGTTCCGCAGGTCGGCCCAAAGTTCGCAGGAACAGAATCCGGCCTCGCTCACGAGCATCATCCGGATACTCCCTGAGCAGTTCGCCGGCCAGATGTTCGGCCGCTTGAATCACGAGATCACTGTTCATTAAAAACAGAGCCTGCGAAGCCACCGTTGACGACGCACGGTCTCCGTTCGGGACGGTGCCGTCAGTGCAATCAAACAAAGACATCGCATCGTAGAGATTGTTTCGAATCACGGGCAGATAGACCGACCGACGTTTTGAATCGTAGGATGTGCCATCTTTTGACGTGTGATCAAACAGAAACTCTCGATTCTTCACATGCAGCATGGATTGTCCCATCGACCGATCCAGCAGACCAGAGACAGCGAGCACGGAATCTCGCACGGACTCTGCTCCAAGTCTCTGAGTCGACCAGCGCCATTGGAGAATGTTATCCGGATCTTTCTCCGCTGCAGCTTCATTATGTTCGTGACTAAGCTGCCACGTTCGTGACATCATGATATTGCGATGCAAAGTCTTTAGGGACCAACCACTCTTCACAAAATCGCTGGCCAACCAATCCAGCAAGGCCTGGTTGCCCGGACGATCCCCGAGCTTTCCAAAGTTGTCGGCGGTCGCGACAAGACCGCGCCCGAAATGCCATCGCCAAACTCGATTCACGATCACTCGCGCGGTCAGCGGATTAGCCGGACTCGTTAACCATTCCGCGAATTCACGGCGGCCACTGTGTTCTGCCGGAGCAGCAAATTCTGCGACATCCAACACGACGGGGACGCCTCGATCAATTTCTCTTCCCGGAGACAGATGATTGCCGCGCAAAAGGATTTTTGAACTTGTCACCGTGCCCTCAACCACCCCCATCGCCGTGGGCAATTCTGGAATGGTGGTTTCAAGCTGCTTCAAGCCGTCTCGCAACGTGGCCAATTCTTTCTTCACGGCTTCAGGCAACTGATCTTCCGCAACCTGCTGTGCTGTTCCGGTTCCTGCAGAAACAGCAACAGCAGATTTTGCTTTCTCCAAATAATCGGCGATCTCTTTTTTTCGCGATTCGATCTTTGCCTGATGAGCTTCCAGGTTCGCCTTGTCCGCTGCGGTTGCGATGGAATTCTCATTCCACTTTGCAATGCGTTTCAGAGACTCCATCGTCTTCGTGCTCTGGAAGATCCCCGCGATCGCGTAGTAATCCGCCTGAGCGATCGGGTCAAACTTATGATCATGACATCGCGCGCATCCGAGAGTCAGCCCAAGCATCGAACGACCGATGGTATCGATCTGCTCGTCCAGAATGTCCATCTGCAATTTCGTCTCATCACCTTCTGCAAGGACTTTTGGGCCCATTGACAGGAAACCAGTTGCGATCAGACGATCATGACGAGTCGTCTCTTCGGTCTTTTCATCGATCAGCAAATCACCAGCCAGTTGCTCCCGAAGAAACAGATCGTACGGCTTGTCAGCATTCAACGATGAAATCACGTAATTGCGATATCGCCATGCATTGCCATGGGCGATGTTTTCATCAAGACCATTTGAGTCTGCATAACGAACAACGTCCAGCCAATGCCGGCCCCAGCGTTCGCCGTATTGCGGGGTGGCCAACAGACGATCGAGAACCTTCGCAAATGCTTCTGGCGACTCGTCGGCCAGGAAGTCCTGAATCTCCTGCGGAGCCGGAGGAAGCCCGGTCAGATCAAACGTTGCTCGACGAATCAACGTGGCCTTATCTGCAACTGCGTTGGGGCGAAGACCATTCTCTGCAAGTCTTGAAACGACGAAGGCATCAATCGGTGAGTAAACAAGTTCCGCATCAGCAACCTCAGGAACAACTGGAACCTGAACCGGCTGGAACGCCCAGAACTTGCGAGCTTCAGTCACATCAAATGGCAGAGCATCTTCATTTACGACAATTGCGCCTTCGGGATGAATCGCACCGGCCTGAATCCATTCGACAAGTTGCTTAACATCTTCATCCGGAAGTTTTTCATCCGGAGGCATTTGCAGTAACTCGTCTTCTCTGCGAACGGCCGTAATCAGCAGGCTCTGATCCGGCTTGCCCGGAAGCAACAAGGGTCCGGATTTCCCTCCTTTGGTAAGCCCGGCCAGCGTATCAAGACGCAGCCCGCCTTCCTGCATATCAGGCCCATGACAGGCGATGCAATGCTTCTGCAGCAAAGGTGCGACGGAGTCTGCAAACGCTGAGGAAACCGGAGTCTCCTGCGAATTTGCAGTGACAGACAGGCAAACAGAAGCCGCGAGGATCAGTCCGGATCGAACGGCATATGTGGCAAGTGGCATTGGAGTTCCTCCAAACCCAAAAAAAGGCGGGAACAACAAGGTAGGCGTTCGAACTCCGAATCACAAGTCGGAAACCAGGCAGCCTCAAAAATTGGGTCCAGGAACCAACATCGCGAAGCCCCTTCCTGGCCATTTGACTATTAGTTCTCTCCTCATTCTCAAAAGCGTCCACTATTACGCCTCGTAAGATCAAGATGAGAACAGATGTTACAGAAAGCTACGAGAATCTGACTGTCGACTTGCCTGAGAGCCATCCAGTTGCCACCATGGGCAAATCTCCGCAGTTTCCCGCCGCACAATCTCTCCTTGAAGGACCACGCCACGATGCCTTCCGGTTCTCATTTCCTGCTGGTCGCTTTACTTGTCGCAAATCTCGCATTCAGTGGCGACATCGCCTCGGCACAGGTTCGTGATCGTGCCGTCGTCAGCCTCAACTTTGACGATGCTCCAGCGGCTGTGACAACAGCCACCGATAGCGGCAAAGCCGGCAAAGTGGCTGATGCCGTTTCTTTTGCGGCCAGCCCGACGCGAATCCCATCGGCCTTCGTAACAGGCAGCGCTGGCTATTCGTTGTTGATCGACGGTACCAAACAGCAGGTTCTATCGATCGCCAATAGCGAAGACATCAGTCAACCAAACGCCGTCACGGTCAGCGGTCTGTTCGCTAGTTTGCAAGCTTTGAATGATGGCGGAACTTTCGGGCTCTTCGCAAAACGAAAACTCGGTGCAGGAGATCCAACAAACTACGGTATCAACTTCCAGCCGGCGGCGGACAACTTTCAGGTCTACCTTAACGACGCCACCGGTTACAAAGTCGTCAACTTCAGCGTCAAAGGAGCGATTGGTTATCGTCGGCGAGTTCACCTGACGGCCAGTCTCGACCAGGGCGACGCACCGGGAGCTGACGCCGATGCAGACGCCGACGATGTTCGCATTCGACTGTTTATCAATGGCGTTCCTCTCGCGCCAGTCAGGGCTTCCGGCGGCTTTGTCGAAGGTAACGTGGGCTGGCTGCAGGATGTGATGCTGGCGAAATGCGTGAGTGATACGCCGCTGCTAATCGGCTCCAGTTTTGCCAACGGCGAGATGATGAAGCTGATTTGTGACGAAGTGCACGTCTTCGCTGAAGCTCTGTCGGATGACGATGCCAAAGCCCTGTTTGCGGAAGTTGCTGGTGCGGCGGCGGCTGAAATCTCTGCCGACCAGGGCAGTGCAGGGGACGGTGCAAAGCCTCTTCCACAGATCGCAAGAATCGCTCCGCACTCTGCAGAAATCGGCAAGACGACGCGCATGGTGTTGGCCGGACAGAATCTGGAGAACGCAAAGCTGCATACGGACATCAAAGGGCTGACGGTAGCCGTGGCCGAGGGTGGCAATGCAGGACAGGCCGTTATGGACGTGACAGCCGATGCAACAGTTGTCCCCGGTCGATATCTCGTCCGCTGCGTGACTCCCGCCGGAGTCAGCAATCCGGTCATCATTACTCTCGATCGGATCGCAACTCAGCCGGAAGGCACCTTCACCGAAGCAAACCCGGCAGCCACATTTCCAATCGCTTCCTCAGGCCTGATTTCCGGCGCGGAACAGAAGAGAGTCTGGTTCAAGGGCACAGCCAATCAGAAAATCGTCGCTGAAGTAGAAAGTCGACGAGTCGGCTCAATGCTGGATCCGGTCATTGAAATTCGCAGTCAGGCTGGAACTCCTCTGGCCATTCAATGGCAACAATCAGATCTCAGAGGCGACGCTCGTACGGCTGTCGTGCTGCCTGCAGACGGCCTGTACTTCGCGGAAGTTCATGATCTCCAATTCCGTGCTCCGGGCGCAAGCCCATGGCGATTGCTGCTAGGCGATTTGCCTCCATCCTCGCTGGCATTTCCAGCCACTGTCGCAGCCGCCTCAACGTCATTGCGAACTGTTGGGGCTGATGCCGTTTCCGAAGCTGTCTCAGTAAAAACTGCGGCTGGTCAGGTCGCAGTGGATGCCGGATCACCACTCCTCGCTCTGCCGCCTCTGAAAACAGAAGCTGGGACACTGATCCTGGAACCTGTCGACGGGACTTATGCCGCAACCGCCATCGATGCAGCGTTCACTACTGCACCGTTTCCAGCCTTGCTGGTCAGTGGCCGCATCACCGCACCGAAAGAAATTGACACGTTGCTTCTGACAGTAACGCCGGGCCAGACCCTGCATTTCGCTGTCGCGGCCAGGGAACTCGCATCACCTTTGCGACCATATCTGGCAGTACTGAATGGTGACGCAGTCGTGGCTCAGAACGACGGAGAAACGGGAGCGACAGATCCTGCTCTTGATTTCAAAGTTCCAGATGGTGTCACTCAGTTGAAGGTTCAGATCAAGGATGTGAATGGAAAAGGTTCTGCCAATTCCACCTATCGACTGCTGGTTTCCCGCACGGATCGTCAGGCATTTCAGCTGAGCACGCGTGACGCGGCGTTGCGATTGCCAGTAAACGGATCTATGCCATTGCGTTTGTCTGTCGTTCGACAGTCTCGTTCGTTTCGATACACCGGACCAATTCGGCTTGCCATCAAAGGAATCTCCGGCGTCAGCATCGTGCCGGAGTCCATCGCGGCCAGCGATCAGAATCAACAGTTGCTGGTCATGTTAACTCGATCAACATACGGAGACGCCGCCACTCTCGCCGCAGGCCAGTCATTCCTCATCGAAGCTCGTGCCGAAGGCGCTGAACCAGTCTTCACCACAACAGCCGCGATCGAGGTTGACACGCTGCCGCCGGGATCATTAACTCTTCCGGATACCTCAGTGGTCGCCGGACCCGCAGATTCCGTCCCTGCGACGATGCTGCTGGATTCCGTTCCGCCTGTTCTGTTCCGAGGCATCCCGGCCACGATCTCAGTACGAGTCATCCCGTTGAGTGATCAAGTCCCTGCCTATGTTCGATTTGAAATGATGACAACCGAGATCGCCCGGCGCGAAGACCCGAACAATCCTAATTCGCCTCTAAAGCCACAAGTCGGTCTGGATGATTTCCAGTTTGGCCCAACCTCACAGGGAGTATTCCCGCTAACGGTTCGAGTTCCAGCGGATACTCCGTCAAGCACGATCGACTCAGTTATCTCCGCGGACTTTGTGCCACAACCTCTGGCCGCAGCCAGTGGCTCACGCTCCTGGACCGCACCTCTGGTTCTTGCCGTGGATGATGCTGTTCTGGTGAATGCTCCCGCAGAACCAGCCAAGGGCAAGAAAGCAACGACTGTGAACATTACGGGCTCGATTCGTCGTCATCCGTTCTTCAGCGAAGGCGTCACTGTCGTGCTGGATGGCCTGCCTCAAGGCTACACAGCAGCTCCTGTTGCCGTAGCTGCAGATCAGACAGCCTTCACCCTGGCAGTCACCGTTCCGGAATCCGCCGCCCCCGGCGAAGTTCCGAACTTGTCTGTGCGAGTCCAACACGCCAACGGGGCGACCATCAGCAAACCCGTTGCCGTGAAACTGGTTTTGGAATAGCAAAGCTCTTAACGACTATTGCATAGTGGTAACTGATAACAGGATTGTCTCCCCCCACAGAGTTTTCTCCTTGATCAGCCATCATTGCTGGAATCGCCTTGGGCCTACAGCCGATTTGCATACGGACCTGAATTCGGAGAATATGAGCGGCGCGTGATTTCGCTTGTCTAATGTCCAGCGACATTTCTTATCGCCCGATGTATTTTTCTTGTTTCAGGTTGCTGCAACGATGTCGCAGAGGCCGCTGTTTTCTGCAATGTGGCACATCGCCCGATTCGTCGGACTGGTGGCAGTTGTCCTTATCTTGGTCTGGCGAGCTCCCTCAGACTCTGATCCAGGCCGCCTTAGCCAAAATGACATTTCGATGATGCGGGATGGCGACCAGCGAGTCATCGGGATCGAGTTAAACAAGGGTGATCTGTACGAAGAGCTTGCCGATGATATTGCAAAGCAATCTTCGCTGAAGTCATTCCATGGCAAGGATATTCATTGCACGGATGAGCTTATCTCTGCACTGACGTCGCTTCCAAACCTCAAGTCAGTTCGGCTGGAACGCTGTAACGTCACAACCGCCCAGTTGCAGATGCTGAGCCAGCTTGCACTGAAGCTGCTTAGTCTCTCCGACAGCAAAGGGCCTGAGTCGGGAAGATCTTCGCTCGAGACTCACACCGAATTGACTGATCTCGACCTCAGCGGATGCGTTTGGATTCATGAAGAAGACCTGGCTTCACTCACCAAGCTGCCGGAACTTCAAAGTCTCGACCTGTCCCGGACTCGAATCTCCAATTCTGGTTTGCAGGTGCTGGCTGAATGTGACAGTCTCAATCGCATCAATCTTTCATTTTGCTCCCAGCTCAACAGCGAGTCCCTGAAAACACTGCAACTCTTTTCACACCTGCAACAGGTAACAATCGCTGCAGTTCCTCTCAATCTTCAGGCCGCCGCAGAATTCCAGCAACTCTGCCCAAACACGAAACTAACTTACGATCAGTCAATCGCCCCGGACCTTCAGCCGCTGATCGCAAAATACTCGCTTGATGCGCAGAACCTTGCGGCAGAAAAACTATGGGGAAGAGCTCCGGAGACGGGCTCAATACGTTCACTTGAACTTCATCTTCCTGAAACAACGGACCTGACCCCACTGCAATTTCTTCCCCAATTGGAATCACTCCGCCTTACCGGTGCCGGGGTTCAGGATTCGATACTCCCCATTGTTTTCACTTCCAGAGGAATCAAGACATTAAACCTTTCGCATTCCCGTTGCTCTGACTTGGCAATGGCGGGAATTCAGTCTCTCAAGGCACTGGAAGAACTCTTCCTGAACGATGTAACCCTGGGCACTAAAACCTTTCAATCCCTGGCGACACTTCCGAATCTCAAAAAACTTCATCTCAATGATGCCACAGTTCAAATCGATGCATCGACTGAAGTGATCCGCTTTGAAAAGCTGGGCTCTCTGAGCCTTAACAATACAACCAGCGCGAATCGCTTTGTCGGTCGTATTGAAGCACCGCAACTCATCCAACTTTCTCTGGTGTCGTGCAACATGTACGACGATGACATTGCATTCATCAGCAGGTTTTCAGAACTCAGGCAGCTGGATCTTTCAGA